>CAZAVT010000039.1:0-274 GCA_964488395.1 uncultured Burkholderiaceae bacterium
TGAGCGCGAGGACGGCATTGGCCGACAGCGAGCCGAAACTCATGGCCGAAATGTTGAACGCGGAGATCGCATAGGGATGCGCGCAGCGCTCACCCACCGTGATGCGGAAATCGTGCGAATCGATCCGGCTCGGACTGACCGAATGATGGATCCACTCGAAGCCGTCGGCGTAGGGATCGAGCCGGGTGCCGAAGGGTCGCTTGTCGAGCTGGCCCTTGGCCCTCTGATAGACGATCGCGCGCTGCTCCCGGGAAAAGGGCACGCGCTCGGTATC
>CAZAVT010000039.1:284-4865 GCA_964488395.1 uncultured Burkholderiaceae bacterium
AGCGCAGATGACCGATGATCGGGTAATTGCGCAGGATCGCGTGCCGGTCCTGTTGCAGATCGTGCAGGCCCAGCGCGAGAAGGGCCAACGGAACCAGCGACCACCCGGGGTGCACGAGGCCAGCGAGTCCTGTCCCGATGAACAACATCGCGAGCGCGCCGGACAGTGCGAGCGCCCAGAAACGCAATAACCCGGCCATGCTTGCCCCCCTGTTGGAACCTACCGATCGGCTTTTGCTACGCTTGTCGCACCGTACACCTGGCCTGTGCCGCTGTCCATGGATGCCTTCGTGAATCGCCCCCGCGTCCATCACCATCGTTGTTCATCGTCCCGCGCCCGGGTCGTGCTCGCGCGCATCGTGAGCCTTGCGCTTCTGGGCTTGTTCCCCGGTCCGTTCGCCAACCTCTCCGCCCAGCCGGCAGGGACTGCACATCAGCACGGCGCCCATGTCCACGGCCAGGCGAGTGTCGACCTGCAGATCGATGCGCGCGGCTTCATCGCCGAATTCACCTTTCCTCTCGAGGTGCTGGTTGGCTTTGAGCGAGCGCCGCGCAACGCCGACGAGCAGGCCCAGCTCGATCGTGCGCTTGCCGTGCTGAGCGATCCCAGCCGGGTGCTGCGACCGAGTGCGGCGGCGGCCTGCTCGGCCAGCGTCCCGACCTTGCAAACCCCGGACTGGTCGGCGATTGCGGCGGGCTCGCTGGCCCATCCCGATCTGCTCGCCCGATATCGATTCGATTGCCAGGACCGCGGGCGACTCCTGGGTGTGGAGGTCATCGCCTTCGATGCCTTCAGCCGCTTGCGGGCGATCGAATGGCGCAGCGTGGACGAGCGCGGCGCCCGCGCCCAGCGGCTGGGTCGATCGACCCGCATCGCGAAGCTGTCTCGATGACCGAAGCGACGCCCGCAGTCGAGGTCGAAAGCCTGCATTTTGGCTACCCGGGCGAGGTCGAGATGCGTCTGGTGACAGGGCGGTTCACACTGGCAGCCGGTGAGTCTGTGCTGCTGAAAGGCGACAGTGGCAGCGGGAAGAGCACGCTCTTATCCCTGATTGCGGGCGTGCTGCTACCGCGTTCAGGCAACGTGCGCGTGCTCGGTCGCGAGTGGCATCGTATGCGGGCACTCGAGCGCGACCGTTGGCGGGCCGACCACATCGGTTTTGTGTTTCAGCAGTTCAACCTGCTCGGCTGGCTTTCGGCTATCGACAACGTCGAACTCGGTTGCGCGTTTTCGGCCAGTCGCAGGGCCCGGGCCTTGCAATCGGCACGGAGCATGAGTGAGGCGGCGGGCGACTGGCTCGAGGCGATGCAGCTGCCTCGTTCGCGCTGGTCCTCGCCAGGGGCCCAGCTGTCGATCGGCGAGCAGCAACGGGTTGCGGCTGCGCGCGCGCTGATCGGCGCGCCGGAACTGGTCCTCGCCGACGAGCCAACGTCGGCGCTCGACGAGCGGCTTCGCGAGACTTTCCTCGAGGCGCTGCTGGCGGGGTGCAGGCAGGCCGGAAGCGCGCTGATGGTGGTGAGTCATGATTCGGCCCTCGAGGCATGGCTGCCGCGCGTCGAGCGGCTCGCCGAGCTGGGAGCGCCCCTTTGAGGCCCAGCCTCCTGTTGCGACTGGCCGCGGCGAGTGCCTGGAATCGCCGGCTGCCGCTGGCATTGGCCGTTGGAGCAGTCGCGCTGGCCTGTGCCCTGATGCTCACGACCGAACGGCTGCGCGAGGGATTGCGGAGCGGGTTTTCCCAAGCGCTATCGGGCACCGACCTGATCGTGGCGGCGCGCTCCCATCCGATCCAGATCCTGCTCGCCACCGTGTTCCATATCGGGCAACCCACTCAGAACATCAGCCGCGGCGCCGTTGAATCCCTCGCCAAATTGCCGCAAGTCGCCTGGGTAGTCCCGATCGCACTGGGCGACTCCTTCCGCGGGCACCCCGTGGTGGCGACCTCCAGCGTCTTCTTTCAGCAGATCCGGACGGGCGATCGCCGCCCACTGGCCTTTGCGAGCGGCGAAGCTTTTGCAGACGGCGGATCACTCCAGGTCGTGCTGGGCGCGGCGGTCGCGCAGCGCTTCGGACTGACCCCCGGAGACCGGGTGGTGCTCGCTCACGGGACTGGCGTGATCGCGAGCAGCGACCACGCCCAGCACCCTTTTCAGGTGGTCGGGGTGCTTGCAGCGACCGGCACGCCCATCGACCGGACGCTCTTGATCGCGCTGGAGTCGCACCAGGCGCTCCACAGCGATTGGGTGGCGGGTGTGGCGCCCGTACGGCCCGGTAGCCGAAGCGAAGCCACTCGCACCGACTCCGGGGCTGCGGCGTCCAAGCTCCCCTCGAGTCTCACCGCCGCACTGGTCGGCCTGCATCAGCGCGGCACCGTTTTTTCGGTCCAGCGCAACCTCGAATCGCCGCGCCTCGAGCCGCTCTCGGCGGTGCTGCCCGGTGTGGCGCTCGACGAGCTCTGGCAGGTGGTTGGGCAGGCTGAACGGCTGGTGTGGTTGACCGGCATCCTGGTTGGCGTTGCGGCGCTCGCGGGCCTCGTCGGCGTGATGTTGGCAGGACTCGAGGCCCGGCGCCGAGAGCTGGCAGTGCTTCGAAGCCTCGGCGCCCGGCCATCGACCCTGGTCCAACTGGTGATCTGGGAAGGTGCGATCGTGGCCGCGATCGGCAACACGCTGGGCATCCTCGCCTCGACCGGAGCGCTGTTGGCGTTCGAACCCTGGCTTCGGGCCCGATTGGGCATCGAGCTCGCCACAGCGGATGGGTCGATCGGCCTCCTGGGCGTCGTCGTGGGCATTCAGGCTTGTGCCATGATCGTAGCGGCCCTACCCGGTTGGCGGGCGCTTCGCCTGTCGCTCGCCGACGGGCTGACACCACCGCACTGACCTGAGGGTTGACCATGCGCTTTCAGGGAACGAATCCACCCATGATCCAACCAGACGGCAAGCCTCGCCGCTCAAGCGCTCGTTCTGGCCAGAGCGCGCCCACGCGACGCGCCCTGCTCGGTCAACTGCTCGTGGGATCCGTGGGCAGTCTGCTTGCGTTTCGAGGGCTCGGCCAGCCCACCCAGGCGAACCGGTCGCCAGGGTCCAACGCCGACAAGCTGCCAGGGCGACCGATTGCGGGCGGGTTGAGAGAGGTCGGCTGGGACGACCTGATTCCCGAGGACTGGGACCCGGCGGGTCAACTGCCCTTCAAGGACGTCGACAACATCGCTGACGACGATCCGCGCAGCCTCCAGCTGATGAACGCCCTGCGCGAACTCTGGGACAAGGCGCCGACGCGCCCGGAACTCGAAGGACTGAGGATCCGCATCCCGGGCTATGTGGTTCCCTTGGACATGCTGGGTGGCGCGATCCGCGAGTTCCTGCTGGTGCCCTATTTCGGCGCCTGTATCCACACGCCCCCGCCCCCCGCGAACCAGATCATCCAGGTTCGCCTGCGGACCCGGCGTGACCTGCAGACAATGGATGCGATCTGGGTCAATGGCCGACTCGGCCTCGCCCGCGTGGAAACCGGCATGGGCGTGAGCGGCTATGTCCTCGAGGCCGAGGCCGTCGAACCTTACCGAGAGTCCCGCGGCCGCTGAACCCACCTCGGGGTCGGCCGGGCTCGGTTCCCGAACCGGAACTTTCGCACAGGTCGCCCAGAGAATGAGCTTGACGTGGGATTTTTTCCCACCTAGAGTCCATTCATGGCTAAAGATCCCCGCACACCTCCCGCCGAGCGATCCGACCCCGCGTCAGCCGACCGGGCGGGGGCCGCCACGCCGCAGCCGCACGATGACGGGGTCCTCGCTCAGACACTGGCGATCATCGAGCCGCTGGTCACCTGGTTGATCCGCTCCGGGGTCGGCCAGGCGCAGTTTGCTGCGGCCCTCAAGCCACTTTTCCTCGAAGCGGCGCGTCGCGAACTCGACCGACAGGGCGGTCGGCCCACCGACTCGGCCTTGAGCCTGCTCTCGGGCCTGCACCGCAAGGATGTGCGGGCCGCGCGCGAGGCCGCTGCCGATACCGCGACCTCGATCGCCGGCCAACGCACCCGCTGGGGCCGACCGAGTCTCGCGAGCCAGGTCCTCAGCCGCTGGCTGCTGCACCCGGGGCTCGGGACATCGATTGCAGTCGCGGGCGAAGCGCCGAGCTTCGAGGCGCTCTCACGCTCGGTCTCAAGCGATGTGAGGCCACGCGCCGTCCTCCAGGAACTTGAGCGGCTTGGGCTTGTTCGCGTTGAGGGCAACACCGTGGAACGCCTGAGCGATGCCTTCACGCCGGATCGCAGCGGGAGCGAAGCCCGTGCGCTGTTCGCTGGCGCGGCCGCCGACCATCTGAACGCCGGCGTGCACAACCTCAGCGGCCTGCCGGGCTCGTTCCTCGAGCAAAGCGTGTTTGCCGACGGTCTGAGCCCCGAATCGATCCATGAATTGAACCAATTGGCCAACCAGATCTGGTCGCAGGCCCGCGATCAGCTGATCGCGGCCGCAGTGCCCTTATGCGAACGCGACCGCGAGACCGCGCAGCCGATGCGGTTCCGGCTGGGTCTTTACAGCTTTCAGGCGCCCGAAGCGGGCGCTGGGGGGACCCAAGATGAATG
>CAZAVT010000039.1:4875-8377 GCA_964488395.1 uncultured Burkholderiaceae bacterium
AGCCCTTTAGCTCGACCCTGACATCCCTGGCCGCGGGCCTGCGCTCGGCGGTCGTCGGTCTGTGTATCACCCTGTCGGCCTGCTCATCCAGCGACGTCCTCTTGCTCACCGGTGGGGTCGGCAGCGGTGGCTCTGGACTGGCCGAAGGATTCGTCAGCGGCTTTGGCAGCATCATCGTCGACGGTGTCGCGTATGACGACAGCGCCGCAGCCGAGCGATTGGAAGCCCGTGACGGGCAAAGCGGCACACTCCCGCTCGCCATTGGCCAGCAGGTGAGGCTGCGCTTGGACAGCGACGGCCGGGTCGAGCAAGTCGAGATGCGGCCTCAACTGCGCGGGCCGGTGACCCGGGCCCCGGTCGACCAAGGCGCGACCCTGCTGCTCCAGGTGCTCGGCCAGCCCGTGCGCCTGGTGAAACAAGCGGGGACGGGCTTCGTGCCCACCACCGTAGAGGGCCTCGCTTCGCCGTCAAGCCTCGCGCTCGGCACGGAGATCGAGGTCCACGGTCACTGGGTGGCAGATCCGGTCGCTGGCGCAGTCCTTATGGCCTCGAGGATCGAACGCTTGCCGCAGCGCCCGGCGTATTACACGATCAGCGGCTTGCTGAGCACGGCCGAGCCCGGATTGCTGGTGCTCAACCCGAGTGGCCCGGTCAAGCTGATCGCAAGCGAGCCGACCGTGAACGACGGCGTTGGCGCGGAGCTGCGAGCTTGGATCACGCCGGTTCAGTGGCAACAAGCGACCGCGAGCACGCCCTGGCAGCCCCTGCCGGTCACGGGGCTCGCGGCCAAGGCGCCGGAGCTTCAGTCCCAGGCGAGGATCCGACTGACGGCGGCCCTGCGCGCAGGCCAACTCGATCCGGTAACGGGCTCGTTGCAGGTTCAAGGATTCGATGTGTTTGTTCCTGCCGCGCTGCGCAACCAGCTGTCGAATACCGAGTCGCGGCCCTTCGCGCTGCAGCTCAGGCGCCGTGACGACGGTCGATTCGAGCTCGACCAGCTGTCGGGTGGCGATGCCAATGACGACGGCCTGGGAGCGCTTCTGCGGCTGAAGGCGGCGCTGCGTTGGCCAACCACCCTCTCCGATCAGTTTTCCGTGCGCGGCATCTCGGTCAGTGGATTTGCCGCCGCGGCGGCGGCCTCCGGTACTTGCGCGAACCAGTCGAGCGGCGCGACGGTCTATGTCGAGCTGACGGCGAGCCGCGGGACGCCGGGTAGCCCGCCGGTCGTCCAGACCGTCGCCTGCCAGCAAAGCGCGCCCCAGCGCGCCGTCCACGAGGATCAGGGCGAGGTGCTGGGAGTCGAGCCGGCCACGGACAACCAGCCTGCCCGGGTGCTCTGGCGGCCCGAGGGTGCAGCCGCGCCGATCCGGATCGAACTCCCGGATCGCCTCAATCTGCCCCCTGCAGCCATCGAAGCGCTGTCGGGTCAACGACTCGACATCGATTTTCAATACGACAACGGCGCACCCGTGTTGCGCCGGCTTCGGCCGGGCAAATGAGTCACGCGCTCCATCCCTTCGCCTCGAAGAAAGGACTCATCATGAGACTCCCCCTCCCGTCAACGGCAACACGCCTGCCCCGGCGATCACCACTGGGCAGCGGCTCGGTCGCGAGCCTGCTCGCCACGACGCTTTGCGCAGGCCTCCTGTCCGCCTGCGGTGGCGGTGCTGGGTCCGACTCCGTCAGCTCCGGTGGCGCCCCGCCGATCGCCGCTGCCCAGGTCGCACAAGGCGTGGTGAGCGGCTTCGGTTCGGTCATCGTCGATGGAACGGCAATCGATGACTCGAACGCATCAGTCCGACTCGAAACCTGGGATGGTCAAACGGTCAATGGCGTCCTGCAGCTTGGCCAGCGGGTCCGCGTCGAGCATGACGCGGCGCGCAAGGCGAGTCGCGTCACCATCGACGCGAACGTGGTCGGTCAGGTCAGCGCCGTCGATCCCGTCGCCGGTACCCTCACCGTGGCGGGACAACCCGTGCGACTCAACGCCATGCCCGGGGACTTGCCCATGACTCGTTACGGGGGCCGCTATACGAGCGCCGCCGACATCCAGGCTGGGGACTGGGTCGAGGTCCATGGATTGCCCACGTTCGACGTGGCCAGCGCGAGCTACCGCATTCAGGCCACGCGGGTCCAGCAGCTGGCCACCGAAAGCCTGGTCAGGGTTCGGGGCGTGATCACCGGGCTGGATGGCACCGCGCGAACCTTCCGCTTCAACGGGCTCACGATTGCCTACGGAGCAGCCCTCGATGCCGGTCGTCTGCTGCCGGCTGGCGCGAGCCCTGCCAACGGTGCGATGGCCACGGTCTTCGGCAACCTGGTTGATCCCAGCCAACCGCTCATCCTCACCGCCAAGGCCCTCAGGCTGGCGGGCTCGCCGGGCCAGGAACTGGGCCGCGGTACCACCGCGCAATTGAGTGGCGTGGTCAGCGGCTATCGCGCGAGTCCGCTGGGTTTCACGCTGGACGGCCTGTCGGTCGATGCCGGATCAGCGAGCATCGAACCCGCTGGTGCCGCCATCGGCGAGGGTGCGCTGGTCAGAGTGGCCGGCACCATCAACGATACCGGTGTCCTTATGGCCAGCCGGATCACCGTCCGCGGCACAGAAGGCTCGAGCGAGCTGGCGAGGATCCGACTGGTGGGCGAGGTCACCGATTTCGGGTCAGCAGCCAGCTTCCTGATCCGGGGCGTTCCGATCGATGCTTCGGCGGTGGATCTGAGTGCGGGATGCGCAGGCCAACCCATTGCCAACGGCACGATGCTGCGCGTGGAAGCCAGCCAGCAGACCGGAACGCCGGTCGTCAAGGCGGTCGAGGCGCAATGCGTGCCGGTCCCCGTCATCCACATCCGGCCCCTGCGCGGCCCGATCGCCAGCGTCAACTCCGCAACCCGCGCCCTCACACTGAACGACACGAAACGCGGCACGGTCGCGCTGGCCTGGAACGACAACACCACCTTCGTGGGCTTGACAGCCGCCGACCTGGCAGCGGGGCTGCCCGTCTTCGTCGAGGCCGCTGAGGTGAACGACACCCGGATCGCCCGACTGATTCGTCGCGACGACCGGATTGCACGCCTCGATGGCGATGCATTCCGCAGCGACGCGCCTGACTCGCTTGAGGCGCCCCAATCGGTCGATACGATCGCCGAACGGACCGAGGAGCTTGACGAGGTCAAGCAGCCGCCGCTGCGCCGAAGTTTTGCCGAACCGCCTCTGGAAGGGCTGCGCAAGGCACGCGAGCGCTTTCGGGCGGAACGGCCACGTCCCTGAGCCGGCGGCTCAAGGGTCGACCAGGCGTCGGATGAGTCGAGGATGGACAGGAAGCAACAGCAGGTCGCCCTAGCGGCGTCAGCGTTTGAACGCAGGAGCTCATGATGAAGACGATGAAACCCCAATGGGCCCGACGTTTTGGGGCGGTATCGATGCTGGCAGCGGGCCTCGGGCTCTCGGCGTGCGGCGGCGGTGGGTCGGACACGGTCGAGCCCGGTCGACCGAGCGATGCCG
>CAZAVT010000039.1:8387-15639 GCA_964488395.1 uncultured Burkholderiaceae bacterium
CGCGATACTTTCCGGCGTCGTGGCGAGCAGCTTCAACGACGAGACGCCTGTCCTCGCGGTCGCAACAACGCCCTATGTTGCCGGAGCGACGGTCTTTCTCGACCTGAACCGTAACCTGATCCGGGACGAGGGCGAGCCCGAGAGCGCCCCGACCGGCGCCGATGGCCGCTTCACGCTGGCCGTTCCGAGCTCGTTGTCACAAACGAGCGTTGACCAGGCGCTGGTCGTGGCGCGCTCGACCGATGCAAGCCTCCTACCGATGCCGCTCGCCGCACCGGCCGGCGAGTTTCGCGGCACAACGACCGCTGGCCGGGCGATCAGTAACCTCACCACCGCAGTGGCGAGCAAGCTGATCGAGGAACCCGGCCTCTCGGTTGCCGCGGCAGTCGGTCGGGTCCAGGCCCTGCCCGGCCTGCAGGGTCGGGACCTGTTCGCCGATCCGGTGAGCCTTGCGCCCACCGATGAGGTGCGCAAGACAGCACGTCTGCTTGCCGTCCAGGTCAAGGCGCAGCGCGAGCAGCGCCTGTCGGAGCTCGCGCAGGCCCTTGCGACCGAGGCGCGACAGGTACAGGTCGACCCGGTGGGAACAGAGCCGGGAACACCCTCGAGCGCACCCAGTGTCCAGGCACCGAGCGCGGCAGAGATCGCCGCCAAACGACTCGAGCTTGAAAAGGCGGTCGATTCGCTCGATGCCAGAGAGCTGATGGCGCAACTCGGCAAGGAAATCGAAGTCGTTAAACGGGTCGCCCAGACCCGTCCTCCCATCGAAACCGACCCCGAGCGACTCAAGCAGGAACTCGACAACGCGCGCGAGGCCATCGCCACCGAACGACGAACCGAGATCGAAGCGGGCAAAAGTGTGTCCGGTGCGACCCGGATCCGACCCGACGATGCCCCCCCACCCGACCCGACCGAGATCGCCCGGCGCGAAGCGGCTGATCGGGATCTGCTGCGTAACCGGCAGCAAGTCACGCTGATCGTGGTGTTCAAGCGCGATCCGATCCGTCCGCCGCGGCAACGCCACGATGACGCGATTGCCTCAGACCCGACCTTGCGGACCCTGCCCCGAGGCCGAACCTTCGAGCGCGCGATCGAAGGCTTCACCGTCACCCTGCCTGAGGAGCGGGCCGAGGCCTTCATCGAGCGCATGCTGGCCAATCCCAACGTTGACCGGGTCGAGATCGATCAGCCGGTACGCCGAACGGTCGACAGTCCGCAGTCGCCAGTCCCCTCCTGGGGGCTGGACCGCAGCGATGTCCGCGGCACCAACGGCGAGGCTCGACTCAACAACAGCTACGGCTGGTCGGCAAGCGGGGCCGGTGTCACCGCTTACATCGTCGACACCGGCATCGCCGTCAGTGGCGCCTTTGCCGCGGGTCAGGTGCTGGCCGGATACTCGAGCATCAATGACGGCCAGAACACCAACGACTGCAACGGTCACGGCACGCACGTCGCCGGCACGGTCGCATCGCCCCTGTACGGGATTGCCAAGGATGCGAAGCTGGTTCCCGTCCGGGTGCTCGACTGTAATGGCGGGGGCACGATCTCGACCGTGGTCGCAGGGCTCGACTTTGTCCTGCAGCAAGTCGGGGCTGATCCCCTGAAAGCCGCCCGCTCGGTCGTCAACCTGTCGCTCGGCGGAGGCGCCTCCTCGACACTGGATCAAGCCGTCAACCGGCTGATCGACAGTGGCATCACCGTCGTAGTCGCAGCGGGCAACAACGCTGACAACGCCTGCAACTATTCGCCCGCCCGGGTGAGCCGTGCCCTGACCGTCGCCGCATCGGACTGGAACGATACCCGTGCAAGTTTTTCCAATTACGGCAGCTGCGTGGACCTGTTCGCGCCTGGCCAGTCGATCACCTCAACCTCAATGACGGGCGCAAGCCTCACCTTCAGCGGCACCTCGATGGCGGCGCCCCACGTCACAGGCGCGGTCGCGCAATGGCTGCAGGTGCTCACGGGCGCGACGCCCGATTCGGTCGCCGCGGCTCTGCTTGCAGCAAGCACGCCCAATCTGGTGACCGACGAGCTCGGCGCGCCGGATCGCTTGCTCTACACGGCGGCGGCGACACTCACCAACCCCGACAGCGGCGGTGGTACGGTGAGCCCAACGCCCGTTCCAGTCTCGGTCGGAGGTCTCACCGGGAGCGCCGTGCGAGTCACCCGTAATGGCAACTGGCGCGCGTCGGTCGAGGTGCAGATTCGCAATTCGGCGGGCAATCCGGTGAGCGGGGCGACCGTTACTGGCGCCTTCACGCCGGGGGGCACGGGTCTGCTCTGCGTGACCACCAGCACGGGACGCTGCTCGATCGCGAGTGGCACCCTGAGTCGCACCACGACTAAGACGACCTTCAGCGTCAGCAATGTGCAGGGGCCAGGCCTGCAGTACACGCCCTCAGCCAACGTCGTATCGAGCCTGAGGATTGCCGCCCCGCGCTGACCGCCGTTCGCCCAAAATGCGCTAGGCTTATCGATCCTCCTCTGACCGCGGGCGCGCACGACGCGCGCCCCCCTTGGCTTGGAATCGATCCCGTTCTGGCTGCACCTACTCGCCATGGTGCTCTTGCTGCTGGTCTCGGCGTTCTTCTCGATCTCCGAGACCAGCATGATGGCGCTCAACCGCTTCCGCCTCGGCCATCTGGTGCGCCAGGGACGGGCGGGCGCAGCTGTCGCCGCGGATTTGCTTGGCAAGACCGACCGTCTGCTCGGCACCATCCTGCTGGGTAACAATCTGGTCAACACGCTGCTCACCGCGCTGGTGACCGCGCTCGCCATCCGGACGTTCGGTGACAACGACACGGTGTTGGTGATCGCGACCAGCCTCGTCGCCTTTCTGATCATCGTCTTCGCCGAGATCACTCCCAAGATCATCGGTGCCCGGCACCCCGAGCAGATCGCGCTACCCGCGAGCCATGTGCTGCGGGCACTGATCGCCCTGTTCTCGCCGGTGGTGTGGCTGCTGAACCTGCTGGTGGGTCGGATGCTGCGCGCCATCGGGGTCGATAGCGCGAGCCAGGCGCCGAACCAACTGTCGCTTGAGGAAATCCGCTCGATCGTGCTTGAGTCCGGTCACTTCATCCCAGAAAAGCATCGTTCGATCCTGCTGAACCTGTTCGACCTCGAAACCATCACGGTCGACGATGTCATGATCCCGCGCCCGCGGATCGAATCCTTGGACCTCACCGTTAGCGCGCGCGAACTCCGTGCCCAGCTCGCGACCTGCTATCACAACAAGCTGCCGGTCTGCGAGGGCGAAATCAATCGGGTGATCGGCATGCTGCACGTGCGCCGGGTATTGTCGCTCCTCGAGCGCGAGGAATTGACCGCCGACGACCTGCGGCCACTGCTCACCGAGCCCTATTTCGTGCCCAGCGGCACTGCCGTGTTCGCCCAGCTGCAGCATTTTCAACGCAACCGCCAACGAATCGCGCTGGTCGTCGACGAGTACGGAGAGGTTCTTGGGCTGGTCACGCTCGAGGACATCATCGAGGAAATCATCGGCAAGTTCACGACCTCAGTTCCCGGTACGGCGGAGACCGACCTGCAATGGGATGACGAGGGCGCAGCGCTGGTCGAAGGCACCGCCTTGCTGCGCGAACTCAATCGGGACCTGGGCACCCGGTTCCCGCTCGACGGCCCCCGCACGCTCAATGGGCTGATCCTCGAGGCGCTGCGGGATCTGCCGGTGGCGAGCATCAGCGTCCGCTTCGACGACGTCGTGGTGGAAGTGCTTCAGATCGAGGACCGCAGGGTGCGCAGCGCCCGGCTTCGGCGCCTCCCCGAAACGACGCCCGGGAACGATGCAGCGTCCCAGCGCCCATCGCTGCCCGATGGGTCCGGCCCGAGGTCGGGCCGATGAGCGCGCCCGACTCGGTCGCGCTCGTCGTCGCCCTGCTCGCCGGCCTTGCCATCGGCAGCTTCGTGAACCTGATCATCGACCGGCTACCCCGGATGCTCGAACGGCAATGGACAGAGGACCCAACGGCCAGCAGCGAACGCTATGACCTCAGCGCCCCCCCCTCGCACTGCGATCAGTGCCACACGGCGCTCGCCTGGTACGACCTGATACCCGTGTTCTCCTGGCTCTGGCTGCGGGGTCGATGCCGACACTGTGGTGCGGCGATCGGCCTGCGCAGTCCGCTCGTCGAAGCCGGGATGGCGATCCTCTTCGGTCTGACCGTCGAACGCTTTGGGATCAGTTTCGAGGCCCTAGGGGCTGCGGTGCTGATCGCTTTCCTGGTGGCTGCCGCAGCCATCGACTGGGAGACCCGACTGCTCCCTGATGCGCTCACAATACCCCTGCTGTGGATCGGCCTTCTGTTCAATCTCGACGCCCGCTTTGTGCGCCTCGATGACGCGGTCATCGGCGCGGTCTGCGGCTATACCTCGCTCTGGCTGGTGAATGCGATTTATCACCGCCTTGCCGGCCGGATCGGCATGGGCCACGGCGATTTCAAGTTGCTCGCAGCGCTCGGCGCTTGGCTCGGCTGGCAGTCACTGCCCTACGTGCTCATCATCGCTTGCGTGGGTGGAGTCGTCTTTGGCGTGACCCAGTTGCTGCGCGACCGTGACCGGCGCGGGCAACCGATCGCCTTCGGGCCCTGGCTTGCGCTGAGCGCCCTGCCACTGCTGTTCGGGCTCACCGCGGGCGTGGGCGCCCCTTGAACGAGGTCTCTGGAGACCGTCATGAATGATTCCCCTCTTCAGAATTCACCGCGCCGACTGGTGATCGGACTCACGGGCGGGATTGGCAGCGGCAAGTCGACCGCGGCCGATCTGTTTGCAAGACAGGGGGCCAGCCTCGTCGATACCGATCTGATCGCCCACTCACTGACAGGTCCGGACGGGGCGGCCATGCCCGCCATCCGGGAGGCTTTCGGACCCGACGTGGTCGCAGCCGACGGCCGCCTCGACCGCGCGGCCATGCGGGCGCGTGCTTTTGCCGACCCCTCGGAGCGCCGACGCCTGGAGGCCATTCTGCACCCTCTGATCCGGGCGGAATCCCAGCGCCAGATCCGCCAAGCGCAGGGGCTCTACACGATCCTGGTCGTACCGCTGCTTGTCGAGTCAGGGCGCTGGCGCGAACGCGTCGATCGCCTGCTGGTGATCGATTGCCCGGTCGAGGTCCAGATCGCCCGCGTGATGGCGCGCAGCCAGCTTGCGCGAGAGCAGGTGGAGGCGATCATCGCCGCGCAGGCCAGTCGAGACGCCCGGCGAGCGGCGGCCGACGACCTGATCGATAACGCAGGTGCCGCCTCGGCGCTCGCCCCGCAGGTCGAGGCACTGGCGCGGGTCTACCGGCAACTTGCCATCGAACTCGCCCGTGCCGGTTGAAGGAAGTTCATCGGCCGGAACGAATCCGTTTGTCTTCGGCCACCCTTTGGTACAGAATCGATCGGTGAGCCTCGAAACCACCCTTCGACCGACTGCCGCAAGCCGTCAGCGCGCGCCTGGCGCCGCGCATGCGTCGATCCAGTACGAATTCCCGCTCAACGAGCGGGTGCGCACCCTGCTGCGCCTGGAGGATCTGTTCGAACGGTTTGAGTTGTTTTCGACCCGAGTCCACCCGGCCGACCACCACGTTGCGCTGATGACGCTCTTCGAGGTGCTCGAGGTGACTGCGCGGGGAGACCTGCGTTCAGAGTTGATGCAGGAGTTCGAACGGCAGCGCCAGACCTTGATCGGGCTGAGGGGTAATGCCGATGTGAACGGCGAGCGGCTCGAGCAGACACTCAGCCATGTGGACGCATCACTCAAGGGGCTCTCGTCGATGGGCGGCAGACCCGGCCAGGCCCTACGCGACAATGAGTGGCTGATGAGCATCCGCAGCCGGACCATCATCGCGGGCGGCGTCTGCGAGTTCGATCACCCGTCCTACCATGCCTGGCAACATCGAGAGGCGCTCAGCCGCCAGCAAGACATCGCCACCTGGGCCGAGCCGCTCTTGCCGCTGCGCTTTGCGATCGGGGTCATGATGGGCTTGCTGCGTGGCAGCGGCCATTGGCAGCCACTCGTCACCCAGCAGGGGAGCTGCCAGCAGACCCTGGGGGGTCGGATCTATCAGCTCGCCCAGATTCGACTGGACCCTGCGCTCGGTGCAATCCCCGAGATCAGCGCCAATCGCTATCTGCTTTGGATCCGGTTTCTCAGCCAGGGCGGCGACCTGCGCCCTCGCCCCTTTGAGGGCGACGTCGACTTCGAGCTCGCCCTCTGCAATTTCTGAGCGTCATGGGCGGCGAGACTTCCACAAAGGGCATTTCCGTGACCTGTCCGACCTGCTCGGGCCCGGCGCTCTTCAGCCCTTCGAATCGCTGGCGACCGTTTTGTTCGGAGCGCTGCAAGCGCATCGATCTCGGTGCCTGGGCAAGCGATCAATATCGGATCGCGGGCTCAGACCCCGCCAGCTCCGAGCCTCAAACAGGCGCGGACCCCGACTGAGCCTGTAGCCGGGCAATCACCGGCAGCGAGGCCGGCAGCAGCGGCTCGATCTCGATGGCCTGAAGCTGCTGCCAGCGCAGCGCCTGCCCTTCGCGCGAGCGTGGCTCGCCCGTCCATCGACTGACCAGTCTGAAGTGCAGCCGGACGCGCGCATGCGAGTAGGAAAACTCCACCGCATCGAGCGCTGTCGAGGCCTCGATCCGGATGCCCAGCTCCTCCTGCAGTTCGCGCTCGAGGGCCTGCTCGACCGACTCGCCTTGTTCCAGCTTGCCACCAGGGAACTCCCACCAGCCCGCATAGGGCTTACCCTGGGGACGCTGGGCAAAGAGCACCGCGCCATCGCCGGCGCGCCGCAAGATGCCGACCGCCACCTCGACAGGCGGGCGAGGATCGGGAGGGGCGGTCTCAGCCATCGACGACGGGCCCCTGCGCGACCAACGAACTCAGCGGGCGCGCCGGCGGCTCGCACGCAGCCGCGTCTGGCCAGCCCAGTCTCGCGCGAACTGCGAGGCCACACGACCCGAGCGGGAACCACGCTCGAGCGCGAATCGCAGCGCGTCACCTCGCGCCGCGTCGATCTCGTCGGCCGTGCAACCCAGGCAGCGCAGCCAGTGGCCGACCACTGCCAGGTATTCGTCCTGCCGGAAGGGATAGAACGCAACCCACAGCCCGAAGCGCTCCGAGAGCGAGATTTTCTCCTCGACCGTCTCGCCGGGATGGATCTCGCCGTCGTCCTGATGCTGGGCGGAGAGATTCTCGCTCATGTACTCCGGCATCAGGTGACGACGGTTGGAGGTCGCGTAGATCAGGA
>CAZAVT010000040.1:0-1127 GCA_964488395.1 uncultured Burkholderiaceae bacterium
TTGTTAGTCGGTGCAGCTGGTGTTATTGCCGAGCTCGGGGTGGCCGCTGCCGCGGCGCTGCTATGGGCCAACACTGCTCCGGGCGCCGTCAATGCAATCGCCTATAACGTGATCTTCGTCGCGAGCGTATCGTCGCTGCTCTTCAATCTCAATCCGTTGCTGAGATTCGATGGATATCACATGCTGGTTGACTTTCTCGACCTCCCCAATCTGTTCCAGCGTTCACGGGATCAACTGCGCTACCTCGGCGAGCGATTCCTGCTTGCACTGCCCAACGCCAAGCCTGCTGCTCGGACTCTCGCCGAGGCGTGGCTGCTGCCGCTCTATGGCGTGATGAGCATTGGGTACTGGCTGCTCTTGATGTCAACGATCGTTTTTTTCATTGCGGGCGAGTATCTGGATCTTGGCGTCGTGCTCGCCTGGGTTCTCGGCTTTACAGTGGTCGTTGTGCCGCTGTGGAAACTCCTCAAGTTTCTGGCAGTCAGTCCCCGGCTCCATCATTATCGCGCCCGCACAATCGCGATAGCGCTCGCCATCGGTGGGTCGATCGTTGCGCCTTTGGCATTGGTTCCAGTGCCGGACCGCGTGCGTGCCTCAGGCGTACTCGAGGCGAGCGTCTATCGCCAATTGAGCTCGGAAACGCCTGGATTTCTCGTCGAGCTGATGGCGGTTCCTGGCGCCACGGTACGGCGTGGTGAGCCTCTGATGCGTCTAGAAAGTCCCGAACTGATGTTCGACCTGCGTGCAGCGATTCTGCAACGCGAGCAGTGTCGATTGCCGACTTGTTGCCATTGCGACGCCAACGTGAGGCGGTCGAGTCGGCAATCGCCGAGCTCGATCGACAACGCGCTGCGCTGACGATCGAGGCGCCAGTCGACGGGTTATGGAGTGCGCCCGACTTCGACCCGGCACTAGGGCGCTGGGTGGCTCGCGGTGCTGCCCTTGGTGCCATCGTGGGGCTACAGGAATGGCGCTTTGTGGCGGTCCTGCCGCAGGTTGCGACCCACCTGTTCGATAATCAGGTCCGGCAGGTAGAAATCAGGCTGCGGGGACAGGACGATCTCAATATCTTCGCCCCTGAGGTCGGGATCGTTCCCTTCGAGACAGGGACCTTGCCATCCAAGGCA
>CAZAVT010000040.1:1137-15565 GCA_964488395.1 uncultured Burkholderiaceae bacterium
CAAGGCACTCGGATTTTCGGGGGGAGGCGATATTGCGGTAAGCCCGTTTGACCAGAGTGGTTTGACCGCAGCTGAACCTTTTTTCCGGATTCAGGCGGCGCTGCCTATTGAGCGGTTGGGCCAAGGCCTCGGCCTCGCGCACGGGCGCCTGGGTACGATGCGATTGACGCTTAACGAGGCCCCGCTCCTCGTGCAATGGGAGCGCGGTGTAAGGCAGTTCCTTCAGCGACGCTTCAGGGTTTGATTGTGGATCGGCAGCAGACCTCGTCGTCGACGCCCGATGCGACGGCGCAATTCGTGCCTCCGGCAGACCTTCCTCGGGCGCCCAGACTCGCTGAAGGTGCGGACAGAATCGCCCATGGGTTGATAGGGCTGCTGCGCCGTCGGCGGCTGCACCGAAAGAGGCTTTTTCGTCTGGCAGGGCAGTGCTCGAGTATTTGCAGCCAACTGGAGACTCTGACCGAGGCACAGCTGTCCGTCGTTGTCTCGGAGGCCCGTGAGTCGGTTCGGCGAGATCCTGTCGAGGCGGGTGGCCGCCTGCCTGAGGTTCTTGCGGCAGTCGGCGAGTGCGCCCGGCGTGCCATCGGGATGAGGCCTTACACCGTTCAATTCATGGGTGCGCTTGCCCTGCAGCGGGGCTGGCTTTCAGAGATGGCGACCGGAGAGGGCAAGACGCTCACGGCCGCGCTGGCTGGTGTGCTGGCGGGCTGGAGCGCAAAGCCCTGTCATATGGTGACCTCTAACGACTATCTTGCGACTCGCGATGCACAGGAGATGTCGCCACTTTATCGGCGATGCGGTTTGGCCGTCACCTCGATCGTTTCGACGCACCGTCCTGAAGAGCGAAGGCTCCATTACGGTTGCGATGTGGTCTACCTTACCGCGAAGGAGTTGCTCGCCGACTTTTTGCGTGATCAGCTGGCCGTGAGGGCTGGAGTTGATCCGCGCAGGCTGGCCTTGCGCCACTGGCTTGGGCTGATTCTACCGGGCCCTGCTGCATCGGTGCAGTTGCAAGTACGAGGCCTGCACACGGTCATCGTCGATGAGGCCGACAACGTTCTCATCGACGAGGCAGTCACGCCGCTGATCCTATCGGCACCTCGCAGCGATCTAGGCCTCGCACAGGCGGTCCGCCTGACCTCGAACGTCGCGGATGGCCTGTCTGAAGGCCTCGACTATGAGGTGTTGCGTAGGCAGAGGACTGTACTGTTGCGGGAATCGGCCCGGCAGGCGATCGCCGACCGAGCGTCCGATCTCGAACCCCTGTGGCGTGCAGAGCCTCGCCGGGAGGAGCTGCTTCGCCAGGCGCTCACCGTGCGACATTTCATCCTCAGTGGGCATCAGTATGTGATCGACGACGGCAAGGTTGTGCTCCTCGACGAATTCACCGGAAGGATGACCCCCGGTCGCACCCTGACCGCGGGCCTTCACCAAGCGATTGAGGCTCGCGAAGGGCTGGAAGTGACCGAGCCCAATGAATCGCTCGGACAGATGAGTTTTCAGTCCTTCTTTCGCCGCATGCCCCGGCTTGCTGGGACGACGGGCACCGGTCGTGAGGCTTCGGCCGAATTTTGGCGAATCTATCGGCTTGGAGTAATACCGATCCCGACTCACCGTCCCCGGTTGACGCGCCATCTAAAGCCGCGGTTTTTCGCCAGGGCCAGCCGGAAGTGGCAGGAGGTGGTCGCACATGTCGAGCGACTCAGGGCGGTTGGGCAGCCTGTGCTCGTCGGCGTGCGCAGCGTCGAGTCGAGCGAGACCCTTGCTGGACTTCTCTCAGCGCGGGGAGTGCCCTTCGAAATGCTCAATGCCACAAGGCACGCAGAGGAGGCCGATATCATCGCCAGAGCCGGAGAAGCCCACCGGGTTACCATCGCGACCAACATGGCGGGACGTGGCACCGATATTCGGCTGGGACCAGAGGTGCCGTCCTTGGGAGGATTGCACGTCATCATCGCCGAGGTAAACGAATCGGGCCGTATCGACCGCCAACTTGCCGGGCGCTGCGGCCGCCAGGGCGATCCTGGCAGTGTGTCCCTTTTTGTCAGCATGGAAGACGGTCTACTGGAGCGTTTCCTTTCAAAGCCCGTCCGACTGCTCCTTGGCTCGCTGTCAGAGTTGCCCATGATGACGACGCTATCAAGAGGCTTTGTGCTGCTTGCACAACGACGGGCAGAGGCAGATGCCTTTGCCCGTCGTCGAGGCGTCCTGAAGTCTGATGACTGGCTTGACAGTGCGTTGCCCTTCGAACCTGCCACGATCGACTGACAGTATTGGAGCGTGCATTGTGTTCAGACAGGTTGTTCCCCTAAATCCCGAACGGCACGCGGCGCTGCGGTTACGTCCCCAGGCTGGTTACAGATTCGCCGCGAGTGTCGACCGATCTCTGCTGATGCAGGCAGAAATGATCCGCGCGGCGGCGAGCTATCCGATCCTTTTCGCTACCGCTCCGGGCGGCGATGCTTTTCACCCGCTCGCCCTGCTCGGCCTCGAGGCCGGAGAGAATTTATTCGTCGGAGCCGACGGGGTCTGGCGCTCGGACTATGTGCCCGCAGTGATTCGCTCGTATCCGTTTGCGCTGGCGCGGGCTGGTTCCGACGGTGACGTCGCCTTGTGCATCGACGCTGCCAGCGAATCGATTTCGCTGACCGAAGGCGATCCGCTTTTCGACGGGCAGGCGCAACCTACTACGGCCCTGGAGTCCATTCGTTCCCACTTTGCCCATCTACGCCAGATGCAACAGCAAACCGACTTGTTCTGTCGGGCGCTTGCCGAACGAAATCTGCTCTCGCCGCTCGAGATCCGAGTCCGCCGAGAAGGACGCACGCTGGAATTGAATGGCTTGTTCGCGGTTAACGAGGATCGCCTGGAAGGGCTGAGCGACGCTCGGCTGGCGCCTCTTCGGCAGGCTCGTTGGCTAGGCGCTATCTATGCGCATATCGTCTCACTGCAGCACATCCAGCGACTGGCAGGTATGAACCCGAACCCTCCGGAAACTGACGCGTCACGATAGGCCCGAGAGCTTCGTCCACGCGGTGCAGAACCATTCGGTAGACTCGCGCTGCGCTCGCCACGCGGAGTGGCTGACCGACTTGAAGTGCCGAGTGTGCGGGCTGGAGTCATGGTGCTCCCTTCGCCTTGATCATCCCGCCAGCGACTGCGAAGCGACCAGCGCCCAGGTGGTGCAAGGTATGGAGCGAAGGGTCCGCGTCGCTGATTTTCCAACGACCCTCGGAAAACACCCGAGGGTCGGCAGCGGCCGCAACCACTTCGCCGTAGCAGGTGTCGTAGACGTCCTCGGCGTGCGGTTCACGAATGAGCCGGCACTCGAGCCAGGCGCTGCAGCCTGTCTCGATCACCGGCATGCCGAGCATCGGACCGGGCCGGGAGGGGATTGCGTAGCGGGTAAATTTATCCGGTTCGTCCCGTCCGCTGATGCTCCCGACTGCGAAGCTCGCGTCGGCGAGCGTAGTCCCCGGGATGCAGATGCCGAAGGCCCCCGCTGCCATGACCAGTTCGCGGGTGAAGGTCCTTTTGTCGATGACGACCGCTATTTTCGGCGGGACGAACTCGACGGGCATCGACCACGCGGCCGCCATCACATTGCGGCGATTCGCATGAGCGCTCGTGACCAGGACCGTGGGTCCGAAGTTGATGAGACGGCTCGCGTGCTCGAGTGCAACAGGCTTGAAAGGATCAGAGGTCATCACGGGTCCGAGAGGGCACTCGAGGGGGCTTGAATGATCGGCCAGGAACTGACGCAACGCTGGCCGGACATCCCGAGAGTGTAGGCCCGATCGCGGTTCGGGTTCAATCGCCCAAAGGGTACAACTTCCCGGGTAGGGTCACGGCCCCCGTCAGTCGAGCAAGAACCTTGGAATCCATGCCCAGGCCCAGCTCCATCAGCCGGCGGCGCCCAACCCGAGCCGTGAGCCCTTGCCGGCCGCAGCGCACCCTGACGATCGCAAGTGCCGGATGTGGATCGTCTTCAAGACCAATGATCGTGCCCACCAGCGCAGTCTCGGCTCCTGGGCCCGTCAAGCTGTTTTCCGCCTTCGCAAGAATGATCTGGTCAGCCCCCACGTGGATCCTCACCGGGGAACCGATCGCAAGGCCGGTATCCGGTAGCCAAAGTTCCGCGCCGTCGAGGTCCACTCGGCAGAGGGCAAACTCCGGGTCCAGGGCGACGATCTGCCCTTCCAACAAAGCTCCGATCAAGTTGCCGGTCGACATAGTCCGAGCGCAGCGATAAAGCACCTCTGCGGGCGCTCCCTGTGCGGCAACCCGGCCCTGGTCCAACAGAAGCAGGTGATCGGCGAGCCTCATCATCTCCTCGGCCGAATGCGTCACGTAGAGCATGGGCAGCCGCCATTGATTCTGCAGCCGTTCGAGCCAGGGCAGAACCTCGTCGCGGCGTGCCTGATCGATCGCCGCGAGCGGTTCGTCGAGGAGCAGGACCTGAGGGCGAGTGGCCAGAGCGCGGGCGATCGCCACCCGTTGACGCTCGCCGCCTGACAGGCTTGCAGGTTCGCGGCGCAGCAGCCCGCCGATCCCGAGTAAGTCGATGGCCTCGCTCAGCGCTTGGCGGGATCCCCCATGACGCGAGCGCCGCCGCCCGAACTCCAGGTTGCCGAGCACGTCGAGATGTTCGAACAGACTCGCCTCTTGGAAGACATAGCCGATCGGCCGCTTCCAGGTGGGAACGAATCGTCCGCTCTTGCTGTCCTGCCAGATCTGGCCAGCAATCTCGACGCGCCCCGCAGCGCGCTCGAGTCCTGCGACGCAGCGCAGGATCGTGGTCTTGCCCGATCCTGACGGTCCGAAAAGCACGGTCACACCGTGTCCGGGCAGCGTGAAGGCCACCGACAGGTCAAAACCGGGCCGACTCAGATTCAGGTCGATCGCGGTCAGGTCGCTCCCGGAAAGGCTCATGGGAGGACCCGGTCTCGGCGGCGCTGCAGGACCGAGAGCGCGAGCAGCACCACGAAGGAAAAGACCACCATGCCAGCCGCCAGCCAGTGGGCCTGGGTGTATTCCATCGCCTCGACATGGCCGTAGATCTGCGTTGAGACCACGCGGGTCTGCCCGGGGATGTTGCCGCCGATCATCAGCACCACGCCGAATTCGCCCACGGTGTGGGCAAAACTCAGTACAGCCGCCGTCAGAAGACCGGGCCGTGCCAGCGGCAACCCCACGTTGAAAAAGGCATCGATCGGTCCTGCCCGAAGCGTCGCCGCCACCTCGAGCGGGCGTCGGCCGATCATCTCGAAGGCATGCTGAATTGGTTGCACAGCAAAGGGTGCTGAAAAGATCACCGAGCCGATCAGCAGCCCGGCAAAGGAAAAATTCAGCAGCCCAATCCCGATCGCCTGGGTCCACTGACCGATCCAACCCTGCGGCCCCATCAGCGCCAGCAGATAAAAGCCCAGAACCGTCGGCGGCAGGACGAGCGGGAGCGTGACCAGTGCAGAGAATACCGAGCGCAGACGGCTTCGCGTGCGCGCGAGCCACCAGGCAAGCGGTGTGGCAAGCAGGAGCAGGATCAGCGTTGTGGCGCTTGCCAGCTCGAGCGTCAGGCGAATCGCTTGCCAGTCTTCGAGACTCAGGGGAACCGTGTTCAAGGTCGTTCCTCAGCAATCGCATAGCCAAAGGACCGAATGATCGACTGCGCCGCTGGGCCTCGGAGGTAGTCGAGGAACGCCCGTGCGGCCGCATCGCCGGCACCGGGATTGAGCAGCACGGCGTCCTGGCGGATCGGCTCGTACAAATGCTCCGGGACGACCCAGGCCGAGCCCTTGGCGATCGTGCCGTCGCGATAAATCTGCGAGAGGCTCACAAACCCGATCGTCGCATTGCCACTTGCGACGAATTGATACACCTGCGCGATGCTGACACCTTCCAAGAGGCGATTGGCGAGCCGCTCACCGCCCAAGCCCAGCCGATCCAGTACCTGGTGCGCAGCCGCTCCGTAGGGGGCGATACGTGGGTTGGCGAGCGCGATCCGGTCGAAGGTGCCCGCCAGCAGCACCTGACCTGATGCATCGACGCCATCACTGCGCGGACTCCACAGGGCCAGCCGTCCGATGGCGTAGGTGAACCGCCCGCCCGGCACGGCCAAAGTCTCCCGCTCGAGTCTTTCAGGGGTCGCCGAATCGGCCGACAAGAGGATCGCAAAGGGCGCGCCGTTACGGATCTGGGCGTGGAACTGGCCCGTGGCGCCGAAGGATGTCCGTAACCGGTACCCGGTCGAGCGCTCGAAATCCTGACCGATGAGCTTCATCGGCGCCGAAAAATTCGAGGCAACCGCAACCAGGGTCTGGGCGGCGACCCCGCTCGCCGGACTGAGTAGCGATATCGCGGCCATGGTCAGCGCGAGCAGGACGTTGGTCATCGCGCGCCTGCAAGGCCCGATAGAATGATTCGGCTGTTTACTCACCTTCTTGATTCGCTATTCATCGCGTGAATATCGTAAACCATTCCGGCCAGCTGCGTCCGAACGACGCGTCGTCGATCAGGTTTGATCAGGCCCTGGGCGATCCACTGACGGACCGGCGGGTTGAGATCCTGCGTGCGATCCGCGACTCAGGCTCGATTTCCGAAGCTGCGCGACTGAACCACGTGAGCTACAAGGCTGCCTGGCAGGCGATTGAAACGCTCGGCAATCTGGCGGGCGTCGCGCTGATCGACAAGACGGTCGGTGGTGCGCGCGGGGGCGGCGCGCTATTGACCGATGAGGGGCGACAACTGCTCGAGGTGGCTGATCTGCTGGCCGCGGCTCGTCGGCAGGCCCTGACTCAGGTGGCTCGGCTGGCCGGGCCAGGCTCGGGTGGGACCCTGAGATCCGCCGGACTGGCCGGGTTGGGCTTTCGCACCAGCTTGCGCAATCAATTGGCGTGCACCGTATTGGCGCTGAGGCGTTCACGCGATGCGGTGAGGGTTTTGATGCGGCTCGATGACGGCCAGACCATCGCCGCGCGGATCACGGCCGAAAGCCTCGATCTGCTCGACCTGTCCGTCGGACTTGAGGTGCTGGCCCTCTTCAAGGCGACTGCGGTCAAGATTCATGCCGGTCAGGCGAATGCGACATCGGGCAATCGACTCGCGGGCCGTGTCGCGCGCCGTTCGGCCGCCCGACCCGGCGCGCAGATGTCGCTCGAGCTCGGCGCAGGCCTGCGGCTGGCGGGTTTCGGAAGCGATCACGCCACGTTGCGCCTGCGTACGCCAGCGTTTGCGACCTTCGACGATTCTGCGGTGATCATCGCCCGTATCGCTTGACCGCGCTGAGGCCTCGGCAAGCGCGCGGTGCGGCGCCCCTCGGCACTGACGTCAGCGCTTCCAGCGGATCAAGCCAAGGCCAACCGTCGATAGCGTGAGGGCACAGATGAAGCCCACCGCGCCCGCCCCCCAGGCCTCGCTCAATAGGCCTGCTGCGATCGGTCCCAGAAACACCCCGCCATCCACCCCGAGGCGGTAGACCCCGGTGCGCCAGGCAATACGATCGGGCGCGATGTCCTGATGCACCAGACCAATCGGGAGCATCCAGGCGGCGAGGGCGATGCCGAGCAGGATGGAGCTGCCCACGGCGATCGGGAGCCCGCCCTGGGTCAATCCGACCATGGCGAGCGCCATGATCAGTAGCGCCGTGCCGAGCAGCCGTGCCTTGTTGAAGCGATCGGCCAGCATGCCGAAGGGCATGAGTGCGAGAACGTCGACCGCCTGGGCGATCCCGCTCAAAAGCGCGATGCCCTGTCGGTCGAGCTCGAAGACACGGTCTGCGCGTAGCGGAAGCACGAAGGTGCCCACCGCTGACCAGCTGAAGGCGATCGCAGCGCCCGCGGCGAAGGGCAGGAGGCGCTGCAAGCGATACGAAAGCGACAGGGGCACTGCAGGGCAGGGCGCAGTGGGCGTATGTGGCGCCTCATCGGCGGGTGATGGGGCCCGGCTGCTGGCCGCGGGCGTGTCTCGAGGCGCGGTCGATGGCGGACCGGTGACCCGATCCAGCGGCAGGCGAGCCAGCAAGCCGGGCAGGATAACGAGCGCGAGGGCTTGCGGGCTCGACGCGAGGATCAGTGAAGCCGACCACGACCAGTCGCGGGGAAGAAAGCCCGCAAAGGCAATCCCACCGAGCACGCCGAGCATGCCGCTCATCTCGTAGGCGTTGAGGCTGACGCCTTGGCGCTCCGATCGACCATGGCGGACGATCAGGGTAATCCCAGCCAGCATGCCCAGCGAGTGGCCCGCCCCGAGCAGCAGGCGGCCTGCGATCAGCGTCCAGGCGCTCTCGCCGGTCGCGAGCAAGATCAGACCTGCGCCGAGCAGGATCGACGCAAGGCATAACGATCGTCGAAGGTGGTGGTTGACATAGAGGCCCGCTGGCAAATCAGCGAGCAGGCGCGCGAGCCCGAACGCACCGGCAATGGCGCCGAGTGCGAGGTCGCTGAAGCCCCCGCTTCGCCCGATGTCGGGCAGCAGCACCGTGAAGGCGCCGATCGAAAACGTATTGCCAAAGATGAGCAGGCAGACCAGTGTCACCACGGAGCCCGGTCCGCTGGCGGGCCCTTGCAGGGGGGGCGTCATGCCAGTGGCGTGGAGATAATGACGAATGCGCAGACGGCGAAGGCCTATCGACTGACCTCGCCCCTAGAGTCTCCAGCGAGCTTGATCACCGTGTCGACCTGCTCGACACGGGTTGCCCACGAGCAGACGAACCGATGATGACGGGGCTCCAATCGCCAGTCCCTCTGAAAGCGCACACCCGACCTGACCAAGGCTTGCACGATCGCTTCGGGCAATTCGATCAATACTTCATTGCCCTCTGTGGGGTGGACAAGGCGCGCGCCCTCCAGGGCCGCGAGCCCGTTGGCGAGCCGGGTCGCCATCGCGTTGGCATGTACGGCGTTCGATTGCCAGACGTCGTTTCTGAGGTACGCGCTCAACTGGGCCGACAGAAAGCGGCTTTTGGGCGCGAGGTGGCCGCCCCGCTTTCTCAGAAAGGCCAGGGCTTCACGGTGGCGAGGGTTGAAGCTGACGATGCTCTCGACCCCAAAGGCCCCACTCTTGGTGGCTCCAAGCGTGATGATATCGACGCCGGCTCGCCAGGTCAGTTCCGCAGGCGTTGCGCCACTGGCCACGACTGCGTTAGCGAAGCGGGCACCATCGAGATGGACCGACAGCCCATGACGGGCCGCGATCGCGGCCAGTGCCGAAATCTGTTCGGGTTTGTAGGCTGTCCCGGCCTCTGTGAGATTGGTCAGGCTGAGCACGGAGGGCTGCAGGGAGTGCACCACCCCGAACTTCGCCTGCGCGAGATGTCGCTCGAGCGCGCCGGGATCGAGTCGGCCGTGATCGCCCGGCAAGCCAATCTGGCGCGCTCCGGCGCTGAACATCTCGGGCGCGCCGCACTCATCGGTCTCGATGTGCGCATCCCAGTGGCAGAGCACGGTGCCCCAGGCAGGGGTCATTGCTGCGATGGCGATGGCATTCGCAGCCGTGCCTGTGCTGACGGTGTAGGCCTGCAACTCGTCGTGTTCGAAGAAGGCGCGAAGGTCTGCCAGTGCGGCGCGCGTCCAGCGCTCATCCTCAAAGTTGGTCGCGAAGCCCTGGTTGGCTTGCACGATGGCCTCAACGAAGGCGGGATGGACTGGTGCGGTGTTCTCTGAGCCGAAATCCAGCTCAAGTCCAGGGGCCGACGGCGGCGAGTCTTTCATCTCGAAGGTCTCCTGCGTGGGTCGTCTTTGATGGTGTCGTTCGATCGGCGAGGCGGCTTCGACGTATCTACAGCTGGTGACCCTCGCGAAAGCGGCCAAGGAAGCTTTTCAGCCGTCCCGTTTCGGGCTGATTGAAGACTTGCTCGGGCGGGCCCTGTTCGAGGACCTGGCCGTCTGCCATAAACACGATCCGATGGGCAAAGGCCCGAGCGAAGGCCATTTCATGGGTCACGATCAGCATCGTCATGCCCTCTTCGACGAGCTGACGCATCACTGCCAGCACCTCGCCCACCAACTCCGGGTCGAGTGCCGAAGTGACCTCATCGAACAGGATCGCGCGGGGCTTCATCGCCAGGGCGCGAGCAATCGCAACCCGTTGCTGTTGCCCCCCCGATAGCCGGCCGGGTAGTGAACCAGCCTTGTCGCGCAGGCCCACACGATCAAGCAGACTCAAGGCAAGTGCTTCGGCCTGCTCCCTGGGTATTCCGAGTGCCTTCACAGGGCCCAGCGCCACATTTTTCAAGGCGCTCATATGCGGGAAAAGGTTGAAGCTCTGAAAGACCATACCAACCTGTGTGCGCATTCGTGCGATGTCGGTATCGACGCGGCGCTGGCGCCGACCCTGGCCGTCGCTCACGTAGCCGATCGCCTCGCCGTCGATCTCGATAACGCCCTGCTGGAATTCCTCGAGCAGGTTCACGCAGCGAAGAAGGGTCGTCTTGCCCGATCCGCTCGGCCCGATGACGACCACCGCCTCGCCAGCACGCACTTCGAGGTCGATCGAGCGAAGCACCTGATGCTCACCGAACCACTTGGAAACGCCGCGAATCGAGATGCCGGATCCTGCGAGCTGGGGGTCACTGGGCATGATCGATCCGGTCCTCGAGTTTGCGTCCGATGAGGGACAGCAGGTAACAGAGCATGAAATAGATGAAGGCCACCGCGCCAAAGATGATGAAGGGGGCAAGGGTGCGCTCGACGATCTGACGTCCGACATAGGTGACGTCGGCGAGCCCGATGATCGCGACCAGCGAGGTCCCTTTGATGACCATGATGCAGGTATTGATGAACGGTGGTCCGGCGACGACCATGGCCTGCGGAAGAATGACGTTCGTCAGGATCTGTCCGGTGCGCAGCCCGATCACCCGTCCGGCTTCCCATTGTGCGCGAGGCACCGCCATGATCGCACCGCGGAAAACCTCTGTCATGAAGGCCCCGAAATAGGCGCCGATCACCAGCAGGCCGCCAAGCTCCGGACTGATCCTGAGCCCGGCGTAAGGCAGCGCGAAATACATCGCGAAGAGCAGCACGAGCAGCGGTACCCCACGCACCAGGTAAAGGTAGAGCTCGACCAGCCATCGAAAGATCGCCGGTGTGAACAGTTGGATCAACGCGCAGGCAGCGCCGATGATCGTCGCCAGCACGACGGTGCCGATGGCAAGTTGCACCGTCACAAGGGTGCCGCGCCAGAGCAGGGGCAGGCTCGCAAGCAGCAGATCCATCAGGCGATCCTGAACCTGATCTCGAGGAGCCGCATCAGACCGGCAAACACCGCGGTGAGCAGCAGGTACATCAGCGCGAGCGCAAGAAAGATTTCGAAGACCGCAGCCGTGCGGTCGGCGAGCAGCCTCGCCTGAAAGGTCATTTCCGCGACAGCGATCGAGGCGACCAGCGATGTGTCCTTGATGATCAGGACTCCCTGATTGGACAAGGGTGGGATCACCTTTCGGATGGCTTGGGGAAGCACCACGATGCGAAAGACCGCGCCGGGCGCGAGGCCCAGCGCGAGGCCCGCTTCGCTTTGCCGGATCGGAACCGCCCGGATGCCGCCCCGATAGATCTCTGCGATGTACGCACCGTTTTGCAAAACCAGCGCCAGCAGGCCCGCCCAGAAGCCCGACAGTGGATAGCCGAGCATGCCTGAGCCAAAGAAGATGAAGAACATCTGGACCAGCACAGGCGTATTGCGGACCGATTCAATGTAGGCGCGCGTCACGAGCACGATCGCTCGGCTGTGCGAGCGCAACCCCATGACAAGCGGCACGCCCCAAAGGGCCGACAGTAAAAGGGCGGGCAACGCCAGCGCGAGGGTCATCTGCAACCCCTCGAGCAGGACCGGGACGCTGCGCAGGAACATCGATACGTCAAAGTTCATCGTGGCCCTTGGGTTCAGCGCTAAGGCTGGCTCGCGGCCTCAGGCCGATGCGAGGCTCGGACTCATGTGGTCAGAGGGTCCGAGCCTCGATCCTAGTTGCTGGCGGCCTTGTTTCAGTAAGAGCGCTGCGGTGGCGGATTACGCCCGAACCATTTGTTGTAGACCTCGCTGTACTCGTTGTAACGCGAACCAGCCGTCAACTCCTGCACCATGGTCTCCATCCAGAGCCACAGGGTGAAGTCACCCGGCTTCATGAAAATGGCGTTGCCTTGGATGTTTGCCAGGTTCTCAGGCAGGACCTTGAGATCCTTGTTGTTGGCCGCGTACCAGTTGACGACGGGCGTATCCATTTGCATCGCCTGAGCCTGACCCGACTTGACCGCCGCGAACATGGCGCTTGGCGTATCAAAGGTCAGTACCCGCATGTTTGGCAGGAATCGCTTGTGGCGATCAGCCATCTGCGGGTTGCTGAGATTGGCTAGGGTGAACTTGGCATTGTTGAGTTCAGTCAGGTTATTCACCTTGGTATCTTGCCGAACCAGCACCGCAACGCCCGAGTCGATGTACGGGCGGGTGAAGGCGACGCGCAGTGCCCGGTCCGGGTATACCGTGGTCGAGGCCAGGCCAATGTCGGCTCGGCCAGAATTCACAGCGGGCCAGCGCCCCTCACTGGTCACGGTCACAAACTCGATCTTGTTCTCATTACCGAGTAGGGACTTGGCGATCAGCTTGGCGAGGTCGATGTCAAAGCCCACCAGCTTCCCGCTTTCATCCGTGAAGCAAAAGGGCGGGGCGGTGCCAAAGGTCGCCACGATCAACTTGTCGCGCTTGACGATCTCGTCCAGGCGCGAGGTCTGTGCGGCCGCCTCGTTCGGAAGGCAAAGCGCCGAGAGAGTCGTGGCGGTCAGGGCGGCAAGCGCAAGCCGACGTAGGGTGGATCTGCATTCTGTGCTCATGTTGATTCCTCTGATGAGTGGACGACGGGGACTGAAAAGCGAGCAAATCAGCGACTGCGCGGCAGCGCAATCAGGGCGACACCATCGCGGCGTGGATCGGCGCCGCCGTCGAAGTGTCCGGTGGAAGGATCAAAGCAAACCGCGTGTACGCCTCCCACCAGGCGCGTCAGGTCGGCTCCCCGCTCCACGTCATGACCCAGTCGGACGAGCTGGTCGGTGACGGCCGCCGGGACTCGTCCCTCGATCAGGACTTTGCGCCCATCGAAGAGACGGAATCGCGGTGCTGCGATGGCGGTCTCGATCGGTTCGCCAAGGTCCAGGTGCCGAATCAGGACCTGAGCCTGGGTTTGTGGGATGCCATAGCTTCCTGGCGTTCCCATCAGCAGGAGACGCGCTGAATCCGAAACCGTGAGACTCGGCGCGATGGGCAAGGCGAGAGGCCCGCCCGGTACCAGGCGTTTGGGGCCCCCGGCGTGAAGGTCGCCCCAGGCGAGGAGGTTCGTCATGCAGAGCCCGTCCTCAGGAACGACCAAACCAGCGCCGAAGGGGCTGCCCAAACTCTGAGTGATACAGATGGCATTACCAGCCTGATCGGCGACTGAGAAGGAGGTCGTGTGCTGCTCCTCGCGAGTGTTGTCGGGTTCAACCGCGTGTTCGACGGGGCCCTCCTGCGCTGGTCCGTTCGACAGCTGCAATCCAAGGGACCGAAGATGGGCTGCCGACAGTAAATGATGGAGGGCGTCCTGAGAGGGGAGGTTCTCGCGGATGCGCTCGCCGGCCGCGATCCGTAGCGCACGCATCTGCAGATCGAGGAATTCGCACGGTTGCCTGGCCAGGGACACGAGGTCGAAGGACTCAAGCAGCTTGACGCCCAGCACGAACTGGAAGGCTTCTGAAGGCGGTGGGGTCACGTAAATGGTGGCGTTCCGATAGCGCACGCTCAGGGGCTCACGCCAGACGGGACGGAAATTCTGAAGGTCCGACAGGCTCAGGCTACTGCCAAACCTCACGGCAAGATTGACCAGTCGATGGCCGATCGGGCCGTTGTAAAGCACGCCGATGCCGTCTCGTGCCACCGCTCGGAAGGTTCTTGCCAGTCCGGGCTGGCGCAGCAGGCTCCCTGCTCTTGGCGGTTTGCCATCCACTCCGTAGTTCTGCAACCATCGTTCGATGAAGCCGGGTCCCTTTGCCGCGATCCCTTTCGCTGCTGCTTCGACTTCGGCCGCGCCAAAAGGGGTCATGTTGAACCCAGCCTCTGCCAGCTCGATCGCCGGTTGCAGCACCTGGCCCATTGATTGGCTGCCTTTGGTGCGCAGTATCTCAGCCCAGCCTGCAAGATTGCCGGGCACGCCGACGGCTTTCGCCTGCTCGAGTAAGTCGGCTCGGCGAAGCGCGCCCTGGGGCGGGAAACCGGCTGGAGCGGGAGGAACGAAGTCGAGTACCTCGATCGTCCGCGTTTTCGCGCACCGCATGACCGCGACGCCCATACCGCAAATGCCCGACATGAAGGGCTCCACGACATTCAGGGCGGCTGCTGTCGCAACGGCCGCGTCGAAAGCGTTTCCACCGCTCTGCAGGATACGAACGCCTGCTTGCGCGGCCAGAGGGTG
>CAZAVT010000041.1:0-2909 GCA_964488395.1 uncultured Burkholderiaceae bacterium
GGACCGCGTCCCCATGCACCCCGACGTCCGCGAGTATGGGTTTCGAGACTACGGCAACCGGGTCGGGCTTTGGCGGATGGACGAACTGCTCCAGCAGTATCCGGTGCGACCGACGGTCTCGCTCAACCTCGCCCTGCTGGACCATTTTCCAGAGATCGCGAAACTGATTCGCGAGCGCCGTTGGGATGTGATGAGCCATGGTCTCTACAACACCCGTTTTCTCTACGGCATGGACGAGGCGGCCGAGCGCGCCTTCTACCAGGACAACATCGAGAGCCTGATGCGACACACGGGGATGTCGCTCAAGGGCATCCTGACACCAGCGATTACCAACACGACCCGGACCCCCGCGCTGATTGCCCAGTCGGGCATGGTCTATCACGCCGACTGGGTTCACGACGATGTCCCGGTGCCCATCCGGGTGGATGGGCACCGCCTGATCTCGCTGCCTTATTCCTACGATCTGAACGATGCGCCGCTTTGGGACGGGCGCCCTTACGGCGGTCGCTATTTCGTGCAGGCCTGCATCGATGCGTTCGACCGCCTCTACGCTGAAAGCGAGGACGGCGGCCGGGTCTTCTGCATCGCGCTTCACCCCTACCAGATCGGCCAGCCGCACCATATCGGGCATCTCCGTCAAATCCTCGACCACCTCTGCGCGCGGCCCGGCGTGTGGTTTGCCACGGCGGCCGAAATCGCGCAGCACTACCTCGACCATGAATACGCAGCTCAGTGGGCACACGCCGAGGAGGTCGAAGCGCGGCGACGCGAGCGAGAGGCTGCCCGTCCTGCAGTGGCCGTGCGGCGAGACTTCGGCCCACCCCCGGCGACCGGTCCGTGGCCAGGCCGACGGCAGCAGGGCTACGACCACCCGCATGTCGCCTGGCAGCCCCTGCCCGCCCGCAGGCCGCTTCGATGGCAGGCATCCGGTCAGCTCGCCGTGGTTCCACTCCTCATTCTCGAGGCCTACGAAGATCCACTGCCCGCCCAGTGGCCGCAGCTGCGCAGCGTGGGCGGCGGGCTGATCCGGGACTTCCCGAACATCTCGAGAGTCTCGACGCGGGAGTACGGCCATCGGGTCGGCATCTTCCGCTTGCTCAATGCCCTGCGCTCGCGCGGGATTCGCCCGACCGTGGCCATCGACGCAATGAGCGCCGAGCTCTACCCGGATCTGGTGGACCATCTCCAGGCCGACGGCGCCGAGTTCATCGCGCACGGGTTGTCGATCACCCGGCCCCTGTCGAGCCAGATGAGCGTGGCAGACGAACGCACCTACATCGCAGAGACACTGGCCCGGCTGGAGGCCTGCGGCATCCGGCCACGCGGCTGGTTCAGTCCTGACTACGGCGAGTCGACCGCGACCCCGCAGTTGCTCGATGAGCAGGGTCTATCCTATCTGAGCGACTGGGCCAACGACGAGCAGCCCTATGAAATGGCCACACCAGGACGCCTGGTGGCCACCCCACTTTGGGCAGACTTTGACGACCAGACCGTTCTGATCAATCGCCTGTGCAATCTCGACCTGTTCGAGGATCACTTCATCAAGGCGCTGACCCAATTGGATCGAGATGCATCGCGGTCGGCCCGCCTCTTCCACTTCTGCGTTCGGCCCTGGGTCATGGGTGCGCCGCTTCGGATTGCCTGTTTCGAGCGGGTGCTCGATCATGCACTCAGTCTCACCAATATCTGGACCCCGCGCCTGGGCGATGTCGTCGATGCAAGCCGCAGCGCCTGGTCTCTCAATGGCCAGTCCCATGATTTAACTCGAGCAGGTTTCAAAGACCTTTGGTGCCGGGCAAAGCGCGGTGCACGCGCTGCAACCCACCGACCTCATCGTGCCCAGCGGACAGGTCTATGGACTCCTGGGTTTTTCCGGCGCGGGCAAGAGCACGCTGCTGCGGCTCATCAATCGACTCGAAGAGCCTTCGGCGGGTCGCATCCGTGTGGCAGGCCAGGACCTCACCCACCTGTCCGCTGCCGAACTGCGCGAGGCACGTCGCCAGGTGGGCATGATCTTCCAGCAGTTCAACCTGCTGAGCAGTCGGACCGCGCTCGAGAATGTCAGCTTCGCGCTCGAGGTTGCCGGGATGACAGGTGCCCGTCGACGCGAGCGGGCCCGCGAGGCGCTCGCCGCGGTGGGCCTGAGCGACAAGGAGTCCAGTTATCCGGCTCAGCTCTCGGGCGGGCAGAAGCAGCGCGTGGCGATCGCGCGGGCGCTGGCCACCGAGCCGCGGGTTCTGCTGAGCGATGAGGCGACCTCGGCCCTCGACCCACACACGGCGCTTTCCATCCTGCGCCTGCTCAAGCAACTGAATCGCGAGCGCGGTATGACCATGGTGCTGGTCACGCACGACATCAAAGTCGCGAACTACCTCTGCGAACATGCGCTTGTGCTGGAAAAGGGTCGCGTGGTCGATCGCATCGATATGGCCAACCCGGCTCCTGTGAGCGGCCTGGGTCGCTTCTTTTTCGAAACCGCGCGCGGCTGGACCGACCAGACCGAACTGCCGCAGGAGGACGAGCTCTCATGACGCCCGCCACGCTCTTCGAGGCGCTGGGTCAATTTGGCCCCGATCTCTGGAAGGCCACGACGGATACCTTTCTAATGGTCGGAGTGACGCTGACGGCCGCGGTCGTTCTGGGCACCCCGCTGGGGGTGCTGCTCTTCAGCACTTCAGCAATCGGGCTGTTTCCGCGCCCCTGGCTCCATGGCGTGGCAAGCTATCTGGTCAATGTCCTGCGCTCGTTTCCGTTCATCATTCTCCTGGTGCTGCTGATTCCATTCTCGCGCATCATCGTGGGCACCAGTATCGGACCGCGGGCCGCAGCGGTCGCCTTGTCCGTTGCGGTGATTCCCTATTTCGCCCGACTGATCGAGCAAAATCTGCGCGACGTACCGCGCGGCATGA
>CAZAVT010000041.1:2919-4837 GCA_964488395.1 uncultured Burkholderiaceae bacterium
CCCCCTGCAGATCGTGACGCGGGTGCTGTTGCCCGAGGCCTTGCCGGCCATTCTGGGCAGTCTGACCGTGACCGCCACTGGCTTCATCGCCTACTCGGCGGTCGCAGGTGCGGTCGGCGCCGGTGGGCTGGGCGACCTGGCGATCCGCTACGGTTACTATCGATTCGAGACCGCCGTGATGATCTGGTGCGTGATCATCATGTTCGTACTGGTGCAGTGCACCCAATATCTCGGCGACTGGCTGGTGCGCCGCAGCGACCGGCGCTAGGAGCCGAGTGCCGTCCATCGAGCCCCTGGTATCGAGCCTTCCAACGATTCAATGCAGTCCACCTAAGGAGCGTCAACATGAACAAGCGACTGTTTCTTCTCGGCTGTGGCGCCGCGATCGCCGGCGCGATCAGCGTTCCCGCTGCAGCGCAAACGGTGTTGCGGATCGGCTTCTTTCCGGGCCCTTATGCCGACCAGTTCAAGCGAGGCGTACAGCCCTTTCTGGAGAGCCAGGGGGTCAAGGTCCAGGCCACTGAGTTCTCCAACATCCTGCAACTCAATTCGGCCCTGATGGATGGGTCGCTTGATGCGAATGTGTTTCAAAACCGCGCCTACATGGAGACCTTCAATAGTCAGCACAAGGGTCGTCTGGTCGAGGTTTTGCAAGTCCCCAGCGCACCGCTCGGGCTGTATTCAAACAAGCACAAGAGCCTCGCAGCGATCCCCGAAGGCGGCAAGGTGGCCGTCCCCAACGATCCGACCTCCGTTCGCTGGCCTTCATGCAATCCCAGGGCCTGATCACGATCGATGCGTCCGTTCCGCCTGGCCGCGCCACCGAAAAAAATGTCACCGGTAATCCCCGCAAGCTACAACTGGTGCTACTCGATGCGCCCCAGATGCCACGTGCGCTCCCCGAGATGGATGCGGCGGCGATCCTGGGCAACCACGTCATCGCGGCCGGCATGCTGCTGTCGTCGGCCCTCGCGCTCGAAGACCCGGCCCCGCAATACCGCATCATCCTCGCTGCTCGCGACGATGTCGCCAAGGGCCCGCTCGTGGCCAAGCTCGTCGAAGGCTACAAATCCGACGCCTATCGCCGATTCGTCGAAAACGATCCCAAGGCCAAGGGCTTCTCGAGACCGGAGTACTGGCGCTAACGCGTGACAGCGCTGGGGACGAGCATGCCAGCGCCCGGCTTTGACCATGTCGGCTTGATCGTCCCCGATCTCGAGCGCAGCCGCGCGCGCTTCGAGGCGATGGGTTTTCGCCTGAGTGCGCGTGCTGACCACACGATGACGGATGCGCAAGGCCGCACCGTTTCGGCAGGCAGCGCACAGCACACGCTGATGCTGCCCGAGGGCTATGTCGAGCTGATGCAGATCACCGCTCCTGGGTCGCCCCATCCGCTCGCGGCTGCGCCCTCTGCACGATACGGTGTGCATGTTCTTGCCTTGTCGGTGAGCGATGCGGAGGACGCGCACGCGCGGTTTGATTCGGCGAGCCGGCAGGCGGATGCGCATCCAGCCGCCAGCGTCGGGGCCCTTCGGCGCTGGGCGAGGCCGATTCGCGAACGCGATCGCGAGGGGCTTGCGCGATTTGCATTCTTCGATTCGCCCTGGACGCCCCAAGATCCCTCGTACCTGTGCTTCGTCGAGCATCTGACGCCTGAGCTGCTTCGTTCGCCGATCGATTGTTTGCATGCCAACGGCGCCCGATCCGTGCGAGAGATCGTCTACGCTGGGCCGCCCGAATCGGTCGCCGGGTTCGCCGCGAGGCTGCTGGCTTTCGGTCTGTCGGCTCGCCCAGCCCCAGGCCCCCCGGTCCTGAGCGGTCTTCGGAGCATCGGCGCATTACCAGCGGCTCGAGACCTCGAGTCCACAGCAGCGCCCGCCCCCTGGATCGTCACGATGAACACGACTACCCTGCGGCT
>CAZAVT010000041.1:4882-14225 GCA_964488395.1 uncultured Burkholderiaceae bacterium
ACCCCACTCCGACAGCGCTACGCCCGGTGGCGCTTGAGATCGACTTCAGCGCCATCGACGCCCTCGAGAGCGGGTGTCGAGCCGCTGGCATCGCCTGCGTCGACTGGCCCAAGAGCACACTCACCGGGCCAGGAGGGCCCGACAGACGAAGGCTGGCGGTCGAGGTCGGCGAGCAGTGCGGCTTGACCTTGATCGCATCGAGCTGAGCCGCATTCGCCAGTCTGAGGCCCTGAGCAATTCGTCAGTCTGGGGTCGCTCCTGAAGACCGAACCACCGCGCCCCAGCTCTTGATCTCTTCCTGAAAGAAGTCGGCGAACTGCTTCGGTGTGCCGTTCATGGGCATGGCTGTCATCGACTCGAGCCTTGCCTTCATCTCGGGGCCCGCGATCGCCTCGTTGACCGTGGCATTAATCCGATTCACCAGATCAGCGGGCATCTTTGGCGGGCCCATCAGGCCCCACCAAACCGAAACCTTGAAATCGGGATAACCCAGTTCGACAAAGGTCGGTACGTCCGGAAAGGCCGGGAGACGCTCGGCGCTTGCGACCGCAAAAAGCCGCATCTTGCCGGCGCGGATGAACGGCAGTGACTGCGACAGATTGGTGAACATCAACTGAATCTGCCCGCCCATCAGATCATTCATCGCAGGCGCGCCACCCTTGTACGGGATGTGGGTCATCTGTAGCCCGGCCTTGGCTTTTAACATCTCAGCGGCCAGATGTTCGGTCGTACCGGCACCGCCCGACCCAAAGTTGAGCGGGGCCTTGGCCGATCGGGCCGCCGCGAGGAATTCCTGGACGTTGTTGCCCGGGGTTGCCGGTCCCGCCAAGAGGGCGGTGGGCACGCCCGCGATCAGCGCCACTTGGGTGTAGTCCGTCGCCGGATTGAACGGCAACTTGGGATAGAGCGTGGCATTCACGGCATTGCCCGGCGAGGCCATCAGCAGGGTGTAGCCATCCGGTGCCGAGCGAATCACATGCTCTGCCGCGATGTTGCCGCCAGCCCCCGTCCGGTTCTCGACAACGACCGGCTGACCGAGCCGTTTGGCCATTTCTTGCCCGATGGCTCGAGCGATGATATCGACCGCGCCCCCCGCCCCGAAAGGCACGACGATACGGATCGGTTTGTCGGGCCAAGTCTGGGCCTGCAGTGCTGCCGGCGCCAGAACGGCGAGCGTCGCGACCGCCATGCTCGCGAGACCAGCGACCAGTGCCTTGCGCCGAGCTCGCGCCGCCGATTTGAGAGAAGTGCTCATGAACGTTGGCTCCCTTGGGGTTGCGGGTAGACATCGCCATAGTAGGCGCGAATCTCTTCCATCTGCGAGGGGGGCGGTGGCGCGTACATTGCGCGCTTGCTGGTCCAGTTGCCTTTCATCAGCGCGCGGGTGCGTACGGCCGCCTCGCCACTTTTCACCAGCGCATAGACGCCATTGAGGATCGGGACTGTCTGATCGACCGAAAAGATCTCTTCCTCGGCCAGCAGCGTCATGAGAACGCCAACGGCCGGGATGACCACCTCGGCGCCGGCCTCACTGGCACGCCGAGCCGCGGTCAGGAACTCCTCTCGAAGCTTCGCCCGGACGGCTGGATCGGAAAACCCCGCGTCCAGATCGACCAGGCGCTCGACCGTCATCCGTTCAACGGAATGCAGACGATCGCGCAGACCGTAACGACCAATGTTCTCGACGATCTTGGGCGCATGCTTGGCGTTGCCGGTGACCAACGAAAAGTTCGCACCCATCGAGCAGGCCAGCAGCGCCGAGGTCTCGCACAGGCCCAGCACCGGAATCGAGGTCAACTCTCGCGCCTCGCGCAGTCCCGGATCTCCGATGTTGCCGATCAGGAAGGCGTCAAAACCCTCTCGAGTGGCCCGCTGGACATTGTCAAGGACCTCCTGAGTCTCGATGAACTCCAGGTAGCGATACTGGTCACCGACGCCACCGCGCACCGTGATCCCATGAACCTCAATCTCGGTCCCCGGGTCGCAGGCAGTCGCGAGCACCTGCCGTAGCCTCGCGTTGTAGCCTGGCCAAGCCTGGGGCCGGGTCATGCTCTGGTACCACAATCTCATCGCTGCTCCCATCCCTGTCGTCATAGCCGTGATGGTCCGCTGGGTCGCACCCGCGGGCTCCGGCTTTCCGAGCCTTGCGGCGCATAATGTAACGGCAAACAGGCGCACGACCCAAGCCTTGGCACGAGAGCGTCATGGGAGTGCCGGGAGCATGCACATGAACACACCACCCGCGATTCGCCGGGGCTTCATCAATCTGGGTCCCCGCCAGCTGCACTACCGCACCGCCGGATCGGGCGATGTCGTCGTGCTGATCCACCAATCACCGACCTCGGCCCGCACCCTGGACGCGCAAACTCGGGGCTTCGCACAGGCTGGTTTTTGCGCGATTGCGATCGACATCCCGGGGCTTGGCCGCTCAGACCCGTTAGGGCTGCCGCAGCCCGAGATCGGCGACCAGGCCATCGCGCTCGAGCAGGCGCTCAACGCGCTCGGCCTCGGACGGGTGGCACTCTATGGGTCTCACACGGGCGCACTGATCTGCTGTGCCTTCGCCGTGCGAGCTCCCCAACGGGTCAGTGTCGTCCTGATCGACGGCTATCCGATCTACACCCCCGGCGAATCCGAACGCCGGGTTGCCACCTATTTCCCCTCCTTCGAACCCCGTTGGGATGGTGGGCACCTGCTCTGGCTGTGGGCGCGACTGCGCGAGCAGTACCTGTTCTGGCCCTGGAATATCCCGGGCGAGAGCACGGCCGCACGCTGTGACATCCCAGACCCAGCCTTTCTCACCGATGGGGTGGTCGACCTGCTGCGCGTGGGCAACGCTTACCGACTCCCCTACGCAGCTGCTTTTCGCTGTTCCGCCGCGGAACTACTGGCCTCGATCCGAGTGCCCACCTGGCACCTCGCGGCACCGGATGATTCGCTCACCCAAGCGCTCGGCCTGCTCGAGGGCATGCCGGCCTGCAGTCAGGTAGCCACGGTCAGTGCCAACCCGAGCGAAAGGGTCCAGCAGGAAATTGCACTGCTTGATCGTCACCGCCCTGGTGCCGCCCTACCGGATTTCACCGGCGCGGCGCGAACCAGTGGGGGGGCCGGGCTGCTTCGCGGCTATGTCGATAGCGGTCTGGGACAACTGGCGATTCGGATCGCTGCTACGGCTGGTAACGGCCGACCACTGGTTATGCTGCCGCCCGCGCCGGGGTCAGGCCGCCAGATCGAAGCCGAACTCTCCGGGCTGGCCGCCGATCGACCAGTGATCGCTATCGACGCGCCGGGTTGCGGCGACTCGGGCGTGGACCACGGCGACGTCGCACTGTCGATCACGGACATGACAGCGGCCCTGCGCGACGCGGTACGGCAGCTGGGCGCCACCGACTGCGACCTCTATGGGCAGGCAGGCGGGGCAAACCTCGCCCTGAGATTGGCCGTGCACCTGCCCTCCGTGAGACGGGTGGTGATTCAATCGCCCGTTTGCCTACCCGAGGTCGATCAAGCGGCAATCGACCGCTATGCGCCAGCGATTCGCGCCCGACCGGATGGCACGCACCTCATCGCGTTTTGGCATCAAATGCGCAATCGCCACCTGTTTCGCCCCTGGTACGACGAGCGACTTCAGGCCCGCCGCACCGACCCGGCAGGCCTCGCAGTCGACCGGCTCGACCGAGAGGTCCTGGCGATGCTCGAGTCATGGCGCAGCTGGCATCGGGTCTGGGCAGCCCTGCTTTGCGACGACCCCAGGCCCGGCTTCGAGCAACTGGGCGATCGGGCGCGAGCGCTCGAATACCGGCACGATGAATTTGCCGGGATGGCTCCGGCTCTGGGTCACATGACCCCTTTGCCCGAGGCGGTCTGGACGCGCTGCGAGCTCATCGCCGCCGCTCTGGGGCCCTGAGAGCGGTCGATCAGCGCGTGGGCCCAGGGCCTGTCGAGTTCGCCGTCGGGCTGGACCGCGCACGCCAAGCCAAGAGGAGCGCATAGAGCAGCGCGCAGCCGATCCCGACCAGGTACCCGCGCCACTTCCCCATGAACGACAAGGCGACCGCGGTACTGAGCAGAAAGAGCGCCACCCCCACTAACCCGCGGGCAAAGCCACGCAGCAAGGCCCGGGCGGCCTCGCCACCGTAGAGCGCCTGGGTGAAGGCGGGCAGGATCGAGCCATTGATGGGGAAAGTGAGCAGCATCGCACTGACCAGCGCGGGCGTTCGGTCGGCGAGCAGCACGACCGTCGCGGCCATGCCGACTGCGGCCACCATGCGAACGACGATCTCGGCGGGAGGTATATCGACCTGCCCGGTCGCCGCGCGTCCCGGTGGGGTCCAACGAGCGGCGGATGCGGCGACGAGGAGCGCGATCACCACCATCCATGGCGACGGAATGAGCGAAGTCACTGCGCTGGTGAGCGCAAACGCCAGCGCGCCCACCATCGCGGTTTGCCACCAGCGAAGTCGGACTGCGGTCCAGGCGGCCGTGATCACGTAGGCGACGCAGGCGGGCTGGTTGGCGAGCGTCGCCCAGAGGATACGCGCCACCCGTTCCCCGTCGAGATCGATCAGCAGGATCCCCACCAGAGGCGTCAGGATCATCGGAAAGCCGGCGACGATCCCACCCACCCGATGGCCAAAGCGGCGTGACACCCAGGTGGCGATGAACACGCTGAAGACGACCAGCAACAGCTTGATGGGAAGCATCAGCAACGCTCGTCGCGCCAAGGCAATGAGGGGCACGGAATCTCGACCACGCATCGGAGTGTAGCGCCTGCCGAACAGCGCCTGCCGCCGCCCCTGGGGTAATGCCCCCGACCGTCCGCGGGCGCGAGCGCTCAGGCTACACTGCCGTCCGTCTTTCGATTGACGCGGATCCGCCCATGAACCATGCACCTTCCAACGCCCCCGGCGACGCTCGCAAAGCCCCCTCGGACGCCGAACTGAGCGCCCGTATCGAGGCGATCTGGGTCTATCCGATCAAGTCATGCGCCGGCGTCGCGTTGACTGAGAGCGAGATCACGATCGACGGCCTGCTCTGGGATCGCAACTGGATGGTGGTCGATCGAGACGGCGAGGCGGTCACCCAGCGCGAAGCGCCACGGATGGCGCTGATCCAGACCGATTTCAGGATGGGGGCGCTGCGGGTGCGCGCCCCTGGCATGCTGCCCTTGCACCTGAGCCTGGACAGCGCCGAGACCCAGACTCAGGTGCGGCTTTGGGGCGAGACGCTGAGCGCCTACGAGATGGGTGCGGTGGCGGCTCAGTGGTTCACGGATTTCCTGGGTGCAACCGACCCCTCGCTGGGCCCGCTGCGACTGGTGCGGTTCGATCCTGATCACGACCGCCATTGCGACCCGGCATGGACGGGCGATACGGCCTCAACCACGCAATTCGCCGACGGCTTTGGGCTCCTGGTCACCAGTAGCGCCTCACTCGCAGAGTTCAACCGGAGACTGACCCAGGGTGGCTTCGCAGCGGTCGACCAACGGCGCTTTCGGCCCAACATCGTGCTTGCGGGGCTCGACGCCCACGGCGAGGATCAGATCGGCCGCTGGTCGATCGAAACGGCCGATACCACGGTCCTCCTCGAGAACGTGAAACCCTGCAGCCGCTGCCAGATCCCAGATGTCGATCCTGACAGCGCTGCAACCGGCGATGCGGTCAGCGAAGTCCTCCTCGCCTACCGTCGAGATCAACGGGTTGGCGGGTCGCCCAGCTTTGGCATGAACGCGGTGCTACGCGACGGCGCCGGCAGCATCATCCGGGTCGGTCAGACCGTCCGCGCCAGCCTTCGATTCGACTCAGTCTAGCTTCGCGCCCGAGTCCTGGACGACCTTGGCCCACTTCGCGATTTCCTGATCGACGATGCGGGCCATTTCCTGAGGCGTCTGGCCTCCCGGGTCTGCGCCCAGTGAGGCCCAGATGCCCTTGAGCTCGGCTCCCTCGAGCGCCTTGGCCGTCTCCTGCTGCAGGCGGTCGATGATCGCCCTCGGTGTCCCGGCTGGTGCCCAGAGTGCATACCAGGTCTCGGCGTCATAGCCTCTGACGCCGGCTTCGGCGAGCGTCGGCAGTCCCGGCAGGGCGAATGAGCGCTTGCCGGAGGACACCGCCAGCGCGACGAGGCGGCCCGACTTGATGTGCTGCATCGAGCTGCCAAGCCCGTCGAACATGAAATCGACCTGACCCGCCAGCAGGTCTGCGAGTGCCGGGCCCGCTCCCCGGTAGGGAATATGAATGGCAAAGCTGTTGGTGAGAGTCTTCCAGAGCTCGACCGTCAGATGATGGGTCGTGCCGTTGCCCGCTGAGCCGTAGTTGTACTTGCCCGGATTGGCCGAGACGAGTTGCTGGAACGCCGCGAAGTCACGAGCTGGAACGCGGTTGGGGTTCACGACAACGACATTGGGCACGAAGCACAGCACCGTGACGGGCGCGAGGTCCTTGCGCAGGTCATAGCCAAGCTTCGGATACATGCTGACCGCAATCGTGTGATGAACCGCACCGACCAGAAAAGTGTAACCGTCGGGTGCCGACTTGGCCGCCAACTCCGCCCCGAGGGTACCGCCCGCACCGCCACGGTTATCGATCAGGACCTGCTGGCCGAGCGAAGCCGACAACACCTTGGCGAGCGGCCGGGCGAAGGCATCGGTACCGCCTCCGGGCGGGAAGGGAACGATCAGGCGGATCGGCCGGGTCGGCCACTGCGATGGTGACGGGGAAGAGGCCTGAGCCCACGCCGCGCCGGTCGCACCAGCGGCCATCAGGAGCGCAGCGAGACTCGCAAGGAATCGGGTCGGAATCATGAAGTGTCTCCGTAAGAGGACTGCAAGGGTCCTTTTCGTGCCCGACACTGTAGCGCGTCACGCGAGAGATCGGAAGTTTCGCCCTGCAGCACAGCCCGTATACTCCACGGATGATTGGATTGCTGCAGCGAGTGAGCGAGGCGCGCGTGAGCGTGGCGGGCGAAGTGATCGGCGAAATCGATCGGGGCCTGCTGCTCTTTCTTTGCGCTGAGCCTGAGGACGACGAGGCGATCGCCGCAAAGCTGCTCGCCAAGGTGCTCAAACTCAGGATCTTCGGCGATGACAGCGGTCGCATGAATCGCAGCCTGCAGGAGGTGAGCGGCGGGCTCCTGGTGGTGAGCCAGTTCACGCTCGCCGCCGACACCCGCAGCGGCAACCGACCCGGCTTCTCAGCAGCCGCCGCCCCCGAACTTGGCCGGCGGCTCTACGAACGCTTCCTCGAGCTCGCTCGGGCAGCGCATCCGCAGGTCGCCTGCGGGCAATTTGGCGCGGACATGAAAGTCGCGCTGATCAATGACGGACCGGTGACGATTCCGATCCGAATCAGTGCCCAGCCCTGAGAGCGGACAGCGTTCCGCCGGACTTGACCGTGCCGGGTAGCGGATGCCCTACCACTTCCTCAGCAAAGCGAGCGACCTCGAGCAGCGCCTCGAGATCGACCCCCGTCTCGATACCCATCTCGTCACACATGAAGACGAGATCCTCGGTGCAGACATTGCCCGCTGCACCGCGGTGTGCGGCGAACGGACACCCACCGAGCCCGGCCACTGCGGCATCAAAGATATCAACCCCCATCTGCAATCCGGCAAATGCATTGGCGATGCCCATCCCGCGGGTATCGTGCAGATGCAGTGACAGCCGCACGTGGGGAAAGCGCTCACGCACCGCGCCCACCACGCGTTGAATCGACATCGGCGTCGCCCAAGCCATGCTGTCGGCAAGCGAGATGTATTCGGGTGTCTCGCCCGCCTCGGCGCACAGGTCGAGCAACTGCCCGACCATCTCGACCACCCTCGACACCGGCACATCGCCCTCGAAATTGCAGCCAAAGGCGGCCATCAGGCCTGCCCGGGTCACCGGGATACGGTGCTCTCGATACATCTGCAGAATCGATCGCTGGGCGGCGACGTTCTGCTCGAGGGTCCGCTTCTGGTTGCGGGCGAGGAATTTCTCGGAGCAGGTGAGCGTGATCGCGCCCTTGATGGTCAAGACGTCATGTCCCAGCGCGCGCTGCAGGCCTTTGTCATTCATCCAGAGCGCGGTGTACTGCACCTCGGGGTGGGGCTTGATGCCGGCAACGACCTCATCGGCATCGGCCATTCCAGGAACATTCTGCGGCGGTACGAACGAAACCGTCTGAATCTGCTTGAGCCCCGTGTAGGAGAGCCGATCGATCAGCGCGATTTTGCTCGCGGTCGGGATGGGTCCCTTTTCGAACTGAAAACCCTCTCGGGGGCCCTCTTCATTGATCCGGATGGAACGGGGCAGGTCGCTCATGATGGGCCTTGTGCGCGGCACGCGCTCGGTGAAAGAATACGGCGCTCAAACAATAAAACTAACTGGCCCACGCCGAGTTGTCCAGCGGCGTGCTGCCCTATTCCAGGAGGAGCACCACGATGACCCGCCCTGTGATCGACCACCGGCGCCGGCAGCTGCTGCTTGCGCCCATCGCCAGCGCATCGATGACGACGCTACCCGGCGTCGTACTGGCTGACCCGACCTATCCGAATCGTCAGATTCGCTTCGTCGTCGCCTTCGGTCCCGGCACCGCGACCGACCAGGTGGCCCGACTGATCGCGCCGGAGATCACCCGCATAACGGGTCAGGCGGTGGTTGTCGACAATCGAGGCGGCGCCAACGGCTTCATCGCCTGCGAGGCGGTGGCCAAGGCGCCCCCCGACGGTTACACCGTTCTGATGACGACCGGCACCACCCATGCAGCCAACCCAAGCCTGTTCCGCAAGCTCCCCTACGATCCTGTGAAGGACTTTGTGCCCGTCACCGCGATGAGCGACAACGCCTTCATTCTGGTGGCTGGCAACGACTATCCGGCCAACGACGTCCGCAAGCTCGCCGAGCTGGCCCGCGCCGAACCCGGCAAGCACTCGTTTGCCAGTGCGAACGCCCCGAGCCGGATCGGCGGCGAGATGTTCATGATGATGGCGGGCGTGAAGATGATCCACGTGCCCTACAAGTCGGCACCGCAGGCGCTTACCGATCTCGCGAGTGGCACGGTCGGGGTCTTCTGGTGCGACCTGCGTACAGCAGTCCCACTGGTGCAGGGCCGCAAGATCAAGGCTTTGGCGGTGACCTCGGAGAAGCGCCTCGCGGTCACGCCGGATGTGCCGACGATGATCGAGCAGGGCTTTCCGGATTACCTGCTGTCGAACTGGACCGGTGCCTATCTGCCGGCTGGTACGCCGCAGCCGATCGCCGAGCGGCTGAACGCACTGATTCACGAAGCGGTGCGCGCCCGCGAATCCTCCCACACGGCGACGGGCGGCACCGTGCAACTCACCACCACCGCCGAGTTCGCTGCACTTC
>CAZAVT010000041.1:14235-15533 GCA_964488395.1 uncultured Burkholderiaceae bacterium
GGCCGCCCGCGACACGGCGATGTGGGCCAAGGTGACCAAGGCCGCTGGCATGCTTGCGGAGTAATTCATCGATGGCTTCCGGCATGCTGGCAGGTATCCGGGTCCTCGACCTCACCTCGGTGGTGATCGGGCCGCTCTGCACTCAGATCCTCGCCGATCACGGCGCCGAGGTCATCAAGGTCGAGAGCCCGGAGGGCGACGTCGGCCGTCATCTGGGCGGCCGAGGGGTCAGCCCGGGGATGGCGCCCAAGTTTCTGCATCTGAACCGCAACAAGCGGTCCGTCTGCCTCGATCTCAAACGACCCGCCGCTTACGAAGCCTTGCTGCGCATGCTGCGCCAGGCCGATGTGCTGACCTGGAATGTCCGCCCGGCCTCGATGGCCCGTCTGCGCCTGAGCTATGACGAGGTTCGTGCGATCAATCCACGCATCATCTATTGCGGCATGTACGGGTTCGGCCAGGAGGGCAGGTATGCCGAGGTACCCGCCTATGATCCGATCATCCAGGGCATCAGCGGCGTTGCGGGTCTGAACGAGCGCGCCTTCGGCAAGCCCCGCTATCTCCCCTACGTGATGGCCGATCGTACCTCGGGCCTGATCGCTGTGCAGATGATCGCGATGGCGCTCTTTCACAGGGAGCGGACGGGAGAGGGGCAATCGATCGGCGTGCCGATGTTCGAGAATATGGCCACTCAGGTACTGACCGAGCACCTCTACCACCAGACCTACCGGCCCGCGCTCGGCCAGGCGGGGGACCCCCGGCTGGTCAACGAGTTCTATGCGCCCTGTCCGACCCTGGACGGCTACGTCTGCATCGCGGCCAATCTCAATGCACACGTGTTCGCGCTCTTCGATGGCTGGGGCATGCCCGAACTCAAGACCGACCCGCGTTTTTGCAGTGTGGCAGCCCGCTTTCAGAACGTGCAGGCGTTCTACGCGCTGCAGCTGGCTGCCGCCTTCTCGCTCGACTATTGCCGAACCCACGACGTGCCGGCTGCGCCCTACCACACGCTCGAATCCCTGCCGGACGACCCGCATCTGCAGGAGGTGGGTTTCTTCATCGAGCGGGACCATCCGACCGAAGGTCGGATCGTCGATCTCCGACCGGCCAATCAGGTCTCGGCCGGGCATCGTGAGCAATGGCTACCCGCGCCGCACGTGGGCGAGCACAGCGTCGAGGTGCTGCGCGAAGCGGGGCTCAGCATGCAGGAGATCGAGAAGCTCGTAGCCGACGGGGTCGTACGAGCGGACGCAGCGCCCCCCGCGGCCCGATAGGTTCGTGGCGGAAACGACGGTCCT
>CAZAVT010000042.1:0-2419 GCA_964488395.1 uncultured Burkholderiaceae bacterium
TCGTCGACGGGGTGTCCAAGCTCGACCGGGTGGAGTTCGCCTCCAAAGAGCATCAGCAGGCCGAGAGCTTCCGCAAGATGCTGCTGGCGATGGCGCGTGACGTCCGGGTGATTCTGATCAAGCTCGCCGACCGCATGCACAACATGCAGACCCTGGGGTCGCTGCAACCTGCGCGCCAGCAACGGATCGCCCGCGAGACCATGGAGATCTATGCCCCGATCGCCCAGCGACTCGGCCTCAACCTGCTGCACCGTGACCTGCAGGATCTGAGCTTTCGGTACCTGTATCCGTTTCGCCATCGGGTGCTGCAAAAGGCGGTCCAGGCCGCCCGCGGCAATCGCCGCGAAGTGCTGGGCCGGATCCGTGCCAGCGTCACCCGCGGTCTCTCCGAGTTTGGCATCGAAGCCGAGATCCAGTCGCGCGAAAAATCGCTCTACTCGATCCACCAGAAGATGCGCGAAAAGAGTCTCTCTTTCGCGCAAGTGCTCGACGTCTACGGAATCCGGATCATCGTCGACACCGCTGCCCAGTGCTACCTGGCGCTCGGCGCCCTGCACACCACCTTCAAGCCGGTACCGGGTCGCTTCAAGGACTACATCGCCTTACCCAAGGTCAATGGCTATCAGTCGCTGCACACGACCTTGTCGGGACCGTTTGGAACGCCGATCGAATTCCAGATCCGCACCCGCGAGATGCAGCGTGTCGCACAGTCGGGAGTGGCCGCCCACTGGATCTACAAGGCCAACCACGAGAGTTTTTCGGACCTCCACAACCGGACTCACCAGTGGCTTCAGTCGCTGCTCGACATCCAGAGCCAGACTGGCGATTCGCTGGAATTCATCGAGAACGTCAAGGTCGATCTGTTCCCAGACGCGGTTTATGTGTTCACCCCGCGTGGCGATATCCGCGCCATGCCGCGCGGTGCCACCGTACTTGACTACGCTTACGCCATCCACACGGACCTAGGCAACCGAGCTGTGAGCGGGCGCGTGAACCAGGAAGCCGTTTCGCTGCGGACCGAGCTTGTCAATGGCGACGTGGTAGAGGTGGTGACCGATGCTGCGTCGCGACCCGATCCCAACTGGCTGTCCTTCGTTCGAACCGGCCGTGCGCGCGCCAGCATCCGCCACAGCCTGCGCACGCTCAACTATCGCGAATCCGTTGAACTCGGCCGCCGGCTCCTCGAACAGGCGCTGAGCGTCTTGCGGATCAGCCTGCCCGGCCTTGAGATCAGCGTGCTCGAACGTTGTGCGCGTGACTCGGGCGCTCGCAACATCGACGAACTCTATGCGGAGATCGGGCTCGGCAAGCGCCTCGCGCCCGTGGTGGCTCGTACGATCGCCTTGCAGTGCTCATCGAGCGCAGCCGCTCTGATCCTGCCGCGGCCGGCGCCCATGGTCGTCCATGGGAATGAAGGCAGTGCGGTCACCTACTCTCGCTGCTGCCATCCGCTGCCAGGCGACCCTCTGACCGGGCACCTGCGCGGTGGTCACGGCCTCGCCCTGCACCGGGCCGACTGCATGCTGGCCATGAAGCAGCGCGACCGCGACGCCGAGCGTTGGGTCGAAGTCGACTGGTCCGAGGAAGTCACGGGTCAGTTCCGGACCGAGGTCGAGCTCAGCGTGCGCAATGACCGGGGGGTTTTAGGCCGCGTGGCCGCCGAGATCGCCGCGAGCGACTCGAACATTGCCCATGTCTCAATGGAGGAAGAGATCCAAGCCCCCCAGGCAAGCCTGCGATTCACGTTACTGGTGCGCGACCGCGTGCATCTGGCCAGGGTCATGCGGGCCCTGCGCCAATTACCCGAAGTGCTGAGGATCAGCCGCGCCACCCATGAGTCGGCCTGAGGCGATCTGACTCAGGCCTCGATTTTTTGGTAAAGCACTGCGACCACCTCGAGCTCAGCCGGCCCCTCCGGCAAGAGCACCCTCACGACGTCGCCCTCCTGCGCCTTGAGCAGCGCGCGCCCCACCGGTGAAACCCAACTGATGCGGCGACGTGCAGGGTCGACCTCGTCGACTCCGACGATGGTGACCGTCTCCTCGTCCCCGGTATGACGAACAAACGTGACGGTCGCTCCGAAGAAGGCCTGCGTGGTCCCCACACGGTCCTCGGGATCCACCACCTCGGCGATCTCCAGGCGCTTGGTCAGAAAGCGGATCCTGCGATCAATCTCGCGCAAGCGCTTCTTGCCGTAGAGATAATCGCCGTTTTCAGAGCGATCACCATTGGATGCAGCCCAGGAAACCACCCGAACCACCTCGGGACGCTCGACGTCGAGGAGTTGCATCAACTCGTCACGCAGCCGCGCATGTCCAGCCGGAGTGATGTAGTTGCGCGCCCCAGAGGGTATGGAATCAGCGCCGGCTGATGGCTCCGCCTCGTCCTCGTCGACAGGTGCGTCATCACGCACGAAGGC
>CAZAVT010000042.1:2429-14353 GCA_964488395.1 uncultured Burkholderiaceae bacterium
TTGCTCATGGATTGCTCAGGTACCGGCGATCGCCATCGACTCGATCAGCACCGAGCCGGTTCGCTTCGAACCCCGGGTGACTTCATCCGCTCCGATCGCTAGGATCGACTTGAACATGTCGCGTAAATTGCCCGCGATCGTGATTTCCTCGACGGGGTAGGCGATCTCGCCGCCCTCGACCCAGAAGCCGGTCGCACCGCGGGAGTAATCACCCGTCACGTAGTTGACGCCCTGACCCATGAGGTCCGTCACAAAAAGGCCGGTACCAAGTTTGCGCAGCATCGCTACGAGGTCATCGGACTTGCGCCTGCGACTGCTCATGAACCGGAGATGGTGGGAACCGCCGGCATTACCCGTGGTCTTCATGCCGAGCTTGCGCGCCGAGTAGGTGGATAGAAAATATCCCTGAAGCACCCCCGCATCGACGACCCGCCGCCGGAATGTGGCACACCCCTCGGCGTCGAAGGGGGAACTGCCCGACTCACCGCGCTGGTGGGGGTCCTCGACGATGTCGATATGCCGGGCAAAAAGGCTCTGCCCGAGACTATCGGTCAGAAAGCTCGTCTTTCGGTACAGCGCACCACCGCTCGCAGCCTGCACGAAATGGCCCAGCAGGCCACAGGCGACGGGCGACTCGAAGAGAACCGGTGCGTTACGGGTGGACAGCCGCCGCGAACCTAGCCGGGACAAAGCGCGCTCGGCCGCGTAGCGACCCAGCACTGCCGGGTGGGCAAGCCGCTCCGGCTTGCAATGCGAGCTGTACCAGTCATCGCGCTGCATCTCGCGACCTCGGCGGGCTATGGGCGCACAGGCGATCGAGTGTCGGCTGTAGGGATAGCCACCCACGAATCCGAGACTGTTCGCCGACAGGAACTGGCCGTGCCCGACGGTCACAGACGCCCCCTCGGAGTTTCGGATCATCGGGCTGGTGGCAAATGCCGCAGCCTCTGCGGCACGGGCCAGTTCGACCGCTCGGTCGACCTCGATCAACCAGGGATGGAAGAGGTCAAGGTCCGGTGGGTCCACCGCCAGCGTGTCCGCATCAGGGAGACCGGCGCACGGGTCTTCTGCAGTGAATTTGGCGATGTTGAATGCGGCGTCAACGGTTTCTTCGAGCGATCGGCGGCTGTCATCGGACGAACTGGCGTGACCACGACGCTGGCCGAGGTAGACGGTGACGCCCACGCCTTTGTCGCGATGCTGCTCAATAGTCTCGATACGCCCGCGCCGAACGTTGACGGAGAAGCCACTGTTCTCGCTGATGTCGACCGCAGCTCCGCTTGCACCGATCGTGCGGGCTCGCCGCAACATGACTTCCGCGCTGTCGCGCAATCGCGCCTGATCGTAATCGAACATCCGAATCGCCTTGATGAGTGAGCGGGGTATCATAGCAACTGCCCCGTACAGGATCGGTTCGCATCCCTGTAGGGACCACGACCAACGAGGCCGGACGACCGCAACGACTTGCAATGCTCGACCTGCTCTTGAGCCCCCCTCAGCACAGCCGCGGATATTTTCCCGCTCAGTAGCCGAATATGCCTCGTAACGCTTCCACCCAAGCGGGCGATCTTTTCGACCCTCCCAGCAAATCGCAGAAGAAGCGCGACAGCCATGCGCTGCAATTGCTCGGGGAGAGCCTGCTCGAAATGTCCGATGAGCGGCTGATCGGCTTGGGCGTTCCAGAGCGACTCCATGACGCGATTCGGCTCGCGAGGAGCATTCGGGCCCATGAAGGCCGCCGCCGCCAGATGCAGTACATCGGCCGATTGATGCGAGAGGACGTTGATGTCGAGGCGATCCGCTCGGCAATCGTTGCTGAACACAGCCGTCATCGCCTCGACACCGCCGTGATGCACGAGGCCGAGCGTTGGCGCGAGAAAGTCCTCGCCGATTCCGCAGAGGCGGCCCGTTGGCTGGCTGCCTGGCCGGATACCCGCCTGCGTTTCGAGCCGCTGCTGAGTGGCGCCCGGGCCGAACTCGCCGGCGGACAGCGCGCACGCCACTATCGCGACCTGTTCCGGCTGATCCGTGACACCTTGTCGCAAGCTGGCGAAACGTCGCCGACCGCATCCCCAGACACCGCCACGCCACCTCCAGCGGAGCCGATCCCGCCGGCAGAGGCGTCTTCCTCCCCTCCACGACGGCGAGAGCGTCATCGACGATGAGCGCTTCAGGCATTCGCATCGGGCTGGTTTCGATCAGCGACCGCGCCTCGAGCGGGGTTTATCAGGATCAGGGCCTGCCTTCGCTCAAGGAATGGCTCGGCAAAGCGCTGACGACACCTTGGGAAGCGGTCGAGCGGCTGATCCCCGACGAGCGGCCAGTCATCGAGCAGACGCTGACCGAGTTGGTCGACCTACACGGCTGCAGCCTGGTTCTGACCACGGGCGGGACTGGGCCTGCCATCCGTGACGTCACCCCGGACGCCACCCTCGCGATTGGCCATCGCGAGATGCCAGGCTTTGGCGAGCAGATGAGGCAGATCAGCCTGAACTTCGTGCCAACGGCGATCCTATCGCGGCAGGTCGCTGTGATCCGTTCCCAGTCTCTGATCATCAACCTGCCCGGCCAGCCCAAATCGATCCGTGAAACCCTCGAGGGTCTCAAGGCGCCCGATGGGACACAGCGGGTACACGGGATTTTTTCGGCGGTGCCCTACTGTCTCGATCTGATCGGTGCGCCCTGGGTCGAGACCGACCCCGCCGTCTGCCGCAGCTTCCGGCCGAAGTCCGCGCAAAAACCCTCACGTTGAACCGGCTGGGATGGCAAGGCCTAGAGGCGCCGGGCTGAGCCGACACCCTGGACCTGACGCAGCGCCGTAAGTGCTGAGCTGAGCTGACCCGCGTGGGCCACTTCGATCGTGAATCGCATCATCGCCTGTTGATGCCGGCTCTGAGTCTGGGCGCTGATGACATTGATGCGGTCGCGTGCGAAGACTTCTGAGATATCGCGCAAGAGCCCTTGCCGGTCATGGGCCAGCACCTCGAGGTCAACCGGAAAGGCTGCCGAAGAGGGTCCTGATGCAACCGCGCGCTCATCCCAGTCGGTTTCGATCAGTCGCTCCGGCGCTTGGTCGGCCATTCGTGCAAGGGTCGAGCAATCGCGTCGATGAACCGAGACCCCGCGGCCGCGGGTCACGAACCCACGAATCGGATCGGGTGGCACCGGCCGGCAGCAACGGGCCAGCTGACTGAGCAGCGAATCGATGCCGACGATCAAGACACTCGAGCCGTTCGGCGTGCCGCCGGAGGCTGGCGAGCGCCGCCCGCCTCGAGCTGCGGCGATCGCGAGCGGATCCATCGTGCCAACGGTCGCAAGCGGCGCTCCTGCGCCCTGCATCCCGCCAGGCACCTGCATACCCGAAGCGCCTGGGACCGCCCCGGCCGGCGCACGGACCGCCTCCTCGATCTGTCGGGGCCCGATGTCGTCGCGCGCCACCGCGACGAACATTGCCGACACATCGGGTTGCGCGAGCCGTCGGGCCACTTCCTCGAACGAGAGCGAGGTACGGCCTTCGCGCTGCAAAACCCGTTCGATCCGCTCACGCCCGGCCGCTTGATCCCGTTCGAGGTCCAGGGCATGAAACCACTGACGGACCTTGGTTCGCGCCCGTGGGCTGGCGACATAGCCAAGCGCTGGATTGAGCCAGTCTCGCGACGGTCCTTCGCCCGCACCCTCTTTCGCGCTGATGATCTCGACAGTCTGGCCGGTCTCGAGAGGACGGTTCAGCGGGACCATCTGACCGTTGACGCGGGCGCCGCGACAACGATGGCCGAGGCCGCTGTGGACATGGTAGGCAAAGTCCACGGGTGTCGAGCCTGTCGGTAGTTCGATCACCCGACCCTGGGGCGTCAGCGCATAGATTCGGCTCGCGCCTTCTGCCGGCAACCGAGAGTCGCCACTGCCGAGTGCCTGACCGACCTCGCGCTGCCACGCAAGGAGCGCGCGGACCCACTCGACCGCCCGAGCAGCCGCCTGCGCGGGAGACTTGGCAACGGTTGCGCCCTCCTTGTACCGCCAGTGCGAGGCCACCCCATACTCGGCCGCCTCGTGCATGTCCCTGGTGCGAATCTGCACCTCAAGTGGCATGCCGTCCGCCGCCCGCACGACGGTATGAAGCGATCGATAGCCGTTGGGCTTGGGGCGAGCGATGTAATCATCAAACTCGGACTCGATCACTGACCAGAGTTGATGCACCTGATCGAGAGCCGCGTAGCACTGTGGGACGGTTTCGACGATCACCCGCAAGCCTCGCAGATCAAGGATGCCCTCGAGCGAACGGCCCTTGCGCTTCATCTTGTTGTGAATGCTGTAAAGATGCTTGGGTCGGCCGGTGACGGTTGCATGGACTCCATGCGCGGTGAGCAAACCCTGAAGCTCAGCAGCAGCGGCCTCGACGAAGGCCTCTCGAACCACCCGCTTGGCCTCCAGTTGACGGGCCAGCGCGCGGTACGTGTCGGGCTCTAGGAACCGGAAGGCCAGGTCCTCGATCTCCCACTTCAGCTGCCACAGACCCAGCCGATTGGCGAGGGGGGCAATGATGCGCAGACTCTCCTCGCAGAAGGCAGACGAAGGCGCCTCTCGCCGCGCCGCATGGTCACGCAACTGCTGCAAACGCCACGCGAGAAAGACCAGAACGACACGAATGTCGTCGGCCATCGCCAACAGCATCCGCCGCAAGGGCTCACGCTCAGCGCCAGCACGCTCGATCAGCACGCCACCGCCACTCAGCCGCAACAACTGTCGCATCCTGTCAACCAGATGCGCGACGACGGGATCGACCTCCTCGCGGATCTTGGCGACCGGTAGCGGGAGCTCGGGCTCGACCAACAGGGCAGCGGCCTGAGCGGCATCATCCGCACCGAGCTCAGCGAGAATCGCTACGGTGGCCTGCCCGACATCCAGTTCGGCGCTCCGCACGATGCCTCGCGTGGCTGCGCTATGCTCCAGACGCTCGAGCCGATGGTGTTCGGCGCGGGCCAGCAGGCTTTCGGTTCCAGCGCTCATCCCGGAATTATCCACACAGGTCGTTATGTTTCGAAAGCTGTTTTCAGGTCAGCGTGACATTGGCATTCCCGATTCGGTCTGGGATCACTGCCTGGCCAGCATGCCCTTTCTGGAGAGGCTGTCGGTCGCCCAACGGGATCAGCTGCTCCAAATGAGCCGCCGATTTGCGCACGCAAAGCGCTTCAGCGGAGCCGCTGGCTTCTTGATCGACGACGAGGTGAGAGCTACCGTCTCTCTGCAGGCCTGCCTGCCGGTGCTGGAATGGGGTCTGCACGCCTATCGCGACTTCATCGAGATCATCGTGTATCCGGATCGTTTTCTCGCGCCGAGACAAAGGGTCGACGAGGCGGGTGTCGTCCACGAAGGCATTGAAGAGCTGGCGGGCGAGGCGATGGACGCTGGGCCTGTGGTGTTGTCGTGGCCAGACTCCCGACCCGAGCCGGGGACAGTCGGTAGCGTCATCATTCATGAGTTTGTCCACAAGCTGGACCTGCTCGACGGCGAGGCGGACGGCTGCCCGCCGTTATCTGCGGCTGAACGCCATCGCTGGCGGGAAGTGATGGGTCATTCCTACGAACGCTTCTGTGCCGAGCTCGATGCAGTTGAACGAGCGATCCCGATCGACGTCGACCCGGAATCGCCGGCTGCGGATGAGTATTTCGCGACGCTCCCTTTGGACCCTTACGCCGCCATGGATCTGGCTGAGTTTTTTGCGGTGTCTGGCGAAGCCTTTTTCACTGACTCCGATCGTTTCGACGCCGACTTTGGGGAATTGGCAGCCTGCTATCGGAGGTTTTTCCGGCTCGATCTGCGGACCCGGTCGACCGGGCCGTCGGCCAACTGAGTAGCAACTCGACGTCAACAGTCCTCGTCGCGAACGACTAGCCCGGGTTGATACCACAGGCGCCAGGCGCCCAGATCTCGCCCTCATGAACGAAGGTTGCCTCGGACGGCGGCCCGGCGGGCGGCGAAGCCGGATCCCTGGGGCCATCCGATTCGGTGCCGCGTACCGGAACGGCGACGAGCTTGGGCTCCACCCGCGGATCGGTGGGTTCGAGAGCGGTCCACGATCGGTTGGAAACGCCCTGTGCCGCTGACGGAGGCGGATCGGAGCTGCTCGGTCGTCGGCTGTCCGATCCCGATGCAGCGGCCGAAAGAACCTGGCGGCGGTCGGGAGTGCGCGCGCTGGGTCGAACGGGTGATTGCATCCGAATTTCGGCATGCACTCGCACGGGCAGGTGGGGAAGCGCAGCAGAGGACTGCGAGCCGGTAGCCACCTGTGCGACGAGGCAGGGATCAGCGCAGGCGCCAACCGCCCGTGCAACCCCAGCGATCATCCATCCAGCAACCGGAACTCGAAGTGGTAGGGCGACTTGGACTTCGATGCGCAACACGGAGGCATCCCGGAGCGTTTGTCCCGAGCTCTGCCCGATCGGCTCGGCGCCGAGCCATCCCGCAACACCGCTCGACGGGCGCGTGCGCGCAATCCTGGCATCGAGATTATCGATGGGGATTTCGAGCAAGTCATCGATCGGTCTGCCCTTGGGATCGCGTGCGGGTTCGGCCCAATCATGGAAGCTTGCGCGCGTTGGGGCCAACTGACGCCACTCAAGGACGCCTTCGCGTCGCGCCTCGGCGACCCGATCGACAGCAACTTCGCGGCGTCCACTCCCAGGGTGCCTTGTTCCGATGCTCCAATACGCGGCAAGACCATGAGCGAGCCCCTCATCGATGCTGGCCACGCTGGCGTGGCCGACCGCGCCCGAACGGACAGCCTCATAAGCAGCATGCTCGATCAACTGACGAGCCTGAAGGATCAGGATCCATTGCCACGCCCCCAGTCCGAGCACAAGCAGAAGCGGGAGCACGATCAGGCACTCGGTCACACTGACACCGGCCGAGTATCGGCTCTTCAACCGGCCCCTCGAAAGGCGCCTCGGGCGAGCCAATCGGTGCCACCGCTGGCTTCTGGAGGGGATCAATCCGATCGCGCCGAGCCTGCGATTTGAACGCATGAGTCAACGGCTCTGCGACACTTCGGGAAGAAAGGACTCGACTCGCACCAGCGACCGCCCCGCCGTCGAACCACCCATCGAGACGCCCGTGGCCGATGCCGTTCGAGGCTCCAGCGCGCGATGAGCCAGCGCCGGGTCTGAAAGCGCCAAGCCCACGCGGTCGGTGTCCCTTGGAGGGGACGTGGCCGGTACGATTCGACGCAATTCGGTCTCCAGGGATGCCTGGCGCTGTTCGACCAACGCGGTCAGGGTCCGCGCACGCTCGCCGGCCATCGCGGAATGGCCCTCGCCTCCCAGCCCCTCGAGCGCGAGTCGTGCCTGCTCGAGAGCGAGAATGGCAAGATTAGCGAACGCCTTTTCACGGGCTTCCTGGTCGATCGAGTGATTGCCCACGTGGGCACTCGCCCGCTGATAGGCGAGCCGAGCGGCTTCGAGGTCGCCACGCGCGTGGCTAAGATTGCCCAACCTCAGCCAGGCGTGGAGAGACCTCGGTTCAGCCTCGACCACCGCACGAAAGCCCAGCTCAGCGTCACTGAAGCGCCGGCCGCGATAATGGGCCTCTGCCTCGACGAGCAGACGCTCGGCGCTGCGAGCGTCCAAGCGGGTGGACGGAGAACCGGTCCTCGCGGGCGCAGCCTCCGGACGCGACGGAAGCGCCGCCGAGGGATCGGCGGCACGAACGCCCCTTGGAACAGTCGGCTGCGTTGCAGATGCCACAGCCACGGGCAATTCACGATCGAGCCCGCGCCACTCGCCCGTGGGGTCGAGCACGCTGCAGGCGCCGACGAACGACAGCAAGGGTACCAAAGCGAATCGACCGGCGCCCCGAAAGGCACGCAGAAGCGGCGATCGTGCTGGGAGGATCAAGGCAATCATCCAGTGAGCTCCTTTGCTGTAACGGCCCATCCGGGCCGGACCAGGGTGTCGACGCCATCACCGCAGACAAGACCGGCATCGTCGATCCATCCAAACGGCGCTTCAATCACTGCGCGGGCTGACACGCAGGTGACCATCCGCCAGGGGCGCAAGCCACGCACCAGTCGGACAACCCGGCGATCGGCGCTGATGAAGATCAGATCGATCGGAAATCGCATGAAGCAGGTGTGTACCGAGCGGCAATGTGGGATCAGGAGCAGTTCGAGTGGCGCTTCGCGGCGGCCGATCCAGCCGATCAGTCGCGACAGGAATCGGTCGGCGACGATGACCGGAGGGATCAAGGCAGGAGCGCGGATCACCACAAGCCCCCTTGCGCGATGACGCGGACGATGACGGGGTACAGAAGAATCGCGAACGTACCCGGAAAGATGAACACGACAAGCGGTAACAAAAGCTTGACGGGTGCCTGCATGGCCAGGTGCTCAGCACGGATCAGCCGATCACTGCGCTGCTGTTCCGCAATGGTCTTCAGCAGATGCAGGACCGACCCGCCATCGCGATGGATCGCGAGCAGTGCCAGGATGAACTGCGTCAAGGCTGGCTGGGCCACCCGCTCACCGAGCGCCGTCAATGCCTCCTCTCGGCTTCGTCCAGTCTTGACATCGCCAAGGGCTCGCAGGAACTCCTCGCGTAGGGGGCCCGATGGCGAACGCTCGACCGCCTGAGGGAGCGCGGCCGATAGGGGCAGACCCGACTCGATCGACATCGCAACCAGCTCGATGAGAAAGGGCAATTGGCGCCTGATGCGATCGAGTCGCTGACGGGTCTGCCGACGCAGCCACTGATTGGGCCAGAGCAGGGCCGCGCAGGCCGCAGCAAGGACGATGAGCGGACTCGGGGGGGCCGAGAGCGCCCATCCCAGCCCCATCGTCGCGCCCACCGCAAGCAGTCCACAGAAGCACTGTATCGACCGAAACCCGACTGCCGTCAGCTCACGCTGCAAGCCCGCGAGGGCGAGGCGATGACCGATACGGCGCGCGGCAGCGGGCGTGACGGTCCAGCCGACGAGCGGCTCGAAAAGCCGGATAGCTGGGGCGAACAATCGAAAGCGCGCCGAACGAAGATCAACTGACGTCAATCCGACCGGCGAGACGAGTTGGGCAATCCCGCGAATCAGCAAGGCGAGCGCCAGTGTGGCGAGCGCAACCGCACCCAGTACGATGGCAAGCGTCGGATCCATGTCAGATTTCGATGGCGACGATGCGCCGAATGTGAAGAAAACCCAGGATCTGCCCGACGGCCACCGCGCCCAGGATCCAGCGCCCATCGGGCGTATCGACCAGACGCGAGAAAGACTGCGCATCCACTAGGCTCAGCAGGGCCAGCACGATCATAGGCAGGGCGCTCATCACCCAGGACTGAAGCCGACCCTGGGCGGTGAGCGCAAGGATTTTGCGCTCGAGGACCAACTTTCGACGCATCGCCTCAGACAGGGACTCGAGCACCGCAGCCGTTCCGCCACCGGATTCGGATCCCAGGCGCATCGCCGTGACCCAGAGCGTGACCTCCTCGATCGGCATCCGCCGTTCGAGCCCGTGAAGGGCCTGGGCAAGAGGCGTGCCCATCCGAACCGCCTGCAGTACTCGTTCGAGCTCACGGCTGGCCGGGGCCGCAACGGCACCGGCAACTCTCGACAAGGACAACTGCAGGCCTGCCCCCGAGCGCAGCGCCCCGGCGAGCAACATCAGGAGATCCGGCAACTGGCTTCGGAACTGCCGACGACGGGATCGACGCATCAGGCGGACTGAAACCATCGGTGCGCTCGAGCCCAGCACGACCATTGCGGTCGCAAAGAGCAGGCTACCGGTCACGGCGGCTGCGATGGCCCCTAGGCTGGCAGCACCAACCAGACAGGCCAACAGGACGCGATCGGCATCAAGGTGAGGCATGGACTCTCGTAGCCCCTGGCTCACCTCCGGGGCAAGCCCCCTGCGATAGCTACGCTGAAACGCCTGGACGAGAGTGATCAGGAGAAACGCAGCACCACAACCTGCAACGAAGAGTGCCACCAGCGTCAGCGGCAACGATTGAACGAACATCGTCGATGTCATGCGAACACCCCCATCGGGGAACGATCGATTGCCCGTGAGGCGACGGTTGTCGGTTCGAACCACTCATGAGGCAATGCCGACAAGGCCTTGCGGTCGACACACTGTGGCAGGTGGCCTGTGGCTTCGAACGCAGGAAGGATCTCGCTCGCCGGCTGAGGCGCCAGTCGGGCTCGGAACAGCGGCTGCATGAGAATGCGCGAGCCTTCCATGCCCGTGACCTCAGCGATCTCGACAATCCGCCGACGACCATCTGGCATTCGAGCTTGCTGCACAACAATCTGAATGGCCGAAGCAATCTGCTCCCGAATAGCCGTAAGGGGCAGTTCCACCCCGGCCATCAAGGTCATGACCTCAATACGCGACAAGGCATCACGCGGCGAATTGGCATGCACAGTGGTCAGCGAGCCATCATGCCCGGTGTTCATCGCCTGGAGCATATCCAGAGCCTCGCCCCCCCGGCACTCGCCGACCACGATCCGATCTGGCCGCATCCGCAGGGCATTGCGAACCAGATCCCGGATCGTGACTTGTCCTCGCCCCTCGGCGTTGGGTGGCCGACTCTCAAGACTGACCAGATTCTGGTGGGCCAGCCTCAATTCGGCCGCATCCTCGATGGTGATCACACGCTCGCGCGCGCCGATGAAGCCAGCTAGGACATTGAGCAGACTGGTCTTGCCGGAACCCGTTCCGCCCGACACCACAACGTTCAGCCGAGCCCGGACGCAATAGCCCAGGAACTCCATCATGGGCAGGGAAGCCGACCCGAGTGCAACCAGGTCGGCCGGGGTGTAGAGCCGGCGATTGAATCGACGAATGGTGAGCACCGGACCAACCAGGGACAGCGGCGCAATCACGGCATTGATGCGCGATCCGTCGGCAAGCCGAGCATCGACCATCGGCGAGCTTTCGTCGACATGGCGTCCTAGCGGCGCGACGATCCGGTCAATCACTGATCGAATCGCCTCATCTGAACTGAATGCAAGCTGGGTTGGCTCGATGACTCCGGCACGCTCGACGTGAATCGGTGCTGTGCCATTGACCATGATCTCGCTCACCTGGTCATCCTCCAGCAGACGCTCAATCGGACCCAGGCCGACTGCTTCGTCCAGCACCTCGCGAGCCAACACATCACGGTCGATACTCGCGGGTAGCGCAGGCTCCTCGGCGAGCACCTGGTCGAGAATGGCCGCGGCCTCCATCCGCAACTGTCGATCGGTCAACTGCACCAAATCCTTCTGGCGACGCTCGATCACCATGAGAAGCTTTCGGTGCAGCAGGCGCCGCCAGCCTCGCATGATTTCGATCGTCGCAAGGTCGGAGCCAGGCGATGCACCGGCCAACTGAAACGGTGCCGCCGCGCCGGGATTGACCCTGGACGGAGGGATCTCGTCGTTGGGGGGCCCGACCGGTAGTGAACCGGCAAAGCAGCGAAGCCGATAGGCTCCAATGGCAATTTCGTCGCTCTCGCCCAACGGGCCATAGTCGGCGACCCGTTCGCCATTGACCCAAGTCCCCGCTAGGCTGCCCCCGTCGATGAGTCGGTAGCCGGAGTTTCCGCGTTCGATGCGAGCGTGAATCCTGCCAATCCGCCAGCCACTCAAGACCAGATCAGCTGATTCGCTGCGTCCAATCAGGCAGGGAAAGCGCTGGACCTGTAGCGCTTGCATCGCGCCATCGGGATGTTCGATCGATAACGTCAGCATTTAGTCCACCATCATCAGCTGGCGACGACGCGCATCGGTCTGCTGCCTTGATTCGATAGCCTGCGCACGCGCCATATGCGGGTCAGGGTTCACAAAGCGGGGGGTCACAAAGACAACAAGCTCGGTCTTGCGATCACGGTATAGGCGCGAACGGAACAGTCTCCCAAGCACCGGCAAGTCGCCGAGTGCTGGCAGACGATCGACGTTACGTG
>CAZAVT010000042.1:14363-15322 GCA_964488395.1 uncultured Burkholderiaceae bacterium
ATCACCAGCGTCTGGTGCTCCTGGAGGTTGACCTCGGTCTCGGCTCGCCGCTTGGTGAGGCCCGGGATGTTATTGACCTGAACTTCGAAGTCGATGGCCGAGATCTCGGTTGCAACGCGGGCCGCAATCACACCGTTGGCGCCTGCAACCGGCGCAACGTCGAATCGGATACCGTACTCCTTGAAGGCGACGGAGTTGGATCCGAACGCACCGGACACCGGGATGGGCAGCTCGCCTCCCGCGACAAATCGCGCCGATCCACCGCTGCGACAGGCAAGTCGGGGCTCGGCAAGCACCACCGCATCGCCGTTCTGAACCAGCAGATTGATGACCGAAGTGATCGAGCCCGCGATGCCCAGCGCGGTGGAAAACGGCGCCACCGAGGATCGCAGCCGGCCGCTTCGCCAGCACCACCCGGCTGAAAGGCGGCACCGCGTTTGACGTCGCCGATCAGACCGAAGCTCGGGCCCTGCATCGGCCCTTGCCACTTGACACCTATGTTCTCCAGGGCATCTCGCCGGACTTCGACCATCCGTACGTCCATCTCGATCATCCGCTCCAACCCGACCCGGCTGACCAGATTCACGATCTGGGGATAGCGGGCACTAATCTGGGCAATGCGGCTGGCCTGGTCGTCGGACACACTGTGACCCTCGATCACCACCTTGTCGCCGACCACCCGGGTCGAGAGGTTTGGCTGCTCGCCCAGCAGGGCCCTGATCTCGGTCAGCAAGCGGCCTGCGTCGGCAGGAATCACTGTGACCACGAAGCTGCGCTCACCTCCGTCCTGGCGCCAGACATGGACCGTACTCTGGCCCGGTGCCTCGGGAATCAGCAAGAGCTGGCGCTCATCGAGGGAACTTGCCTGTAGCACCCGGCCATTGCCGACTGCGATCCTCCGGAGCGGTCCCTCGCGGATCAGGTGGGCCTGCCCGACGTAGAGGGACAGGGCGACGGGT
>CAZAVT010000043.1:0-647 GCA_964488395.1 uncultured Burkholderiaceae bacterium
CCGGCCGACGACCTGACCGACCCGTCTCCCGCGACCACCTTCGGACACCTCGATGCCACGGTCGTGCTGTCGCGTGACATCGCCGCGCTGGGGATCTATCCGGCGGTCGATCCGCTCGATTCCACCAGCCGCCAGCTCGATCCAAACGTGATCGGCGAGGAGCATTACAACACCACCCGCCGCGTTCAGGCGGCGCTCCAGCGCTACAAGGAATTGCGCGACATCATCGCGATTCTGGGCATGGACGAAGACAAGCTCGCCGTGGCCCGGGCGCGCAAGATCCAGCGCTTCCTGTCTCAGCCCTTCAACGTGGCCGAGGTGTTCACCGGCAGCCCTGGCAAGATCGTTCCTCTGAAGGACACGATCCGCGGCTTCCAGATGATCGTGAACGGCGAATGCGATCACCTGCCCGAGCAGGCGTTCTACATGGTCGGCACCATCGAAGAAGCCTTCGAAAAAGCCAAGACCCTCCAGTAATCCGCATCGGGGCACCCCATGGCCAACACGATCCACGTCGACGTCGTCAGTGCCGAGGCGTCGATTTTCGATGGCGAGGCCGAGTTCGTGGCCTTGCCGGGCGAGACGGGCGAGCTCGGCATCTATCCGCAGCACACGCCGCTGATCACCCGCATCCGGCCGGGCGCGGT
>CAZAVT010000043.1:657-15254 GCA_964488395.1 uncultured Burkholderiaceae bacterium
ACCACGCCGAAGTTCACGGCCCCGGCCGCCACTTCGCGGAACACCTCGTCGATGGCCGCCGAAGCCCGCGAGGAGTTCGTGTTTGTTGCCGGCGGAATCCTCGAGGTGCAGCCCAATCGGGTCACCGTGCTCGCTGATACGGCGATTCGCGGGGCTGACCTCGACGAGGCCAAGGCTGAAGAGGCGAAGCGTGCGGCTGAAGAGGCGCTCGCCAACCGTGCGGGCGAGATCGACTACGCCAAGGCCCAGGCCGAGCTTGCCGCGGCGATTGCCCAGATCGCAGCGCTGAGGAAGCTGCGCGGTCGTAACTGAACCTCAAGGGGCAGGCAAAGATCCGGGCCTACCCGGTGCTTGTGGCTCCTTTCGGACAGCGACCCAGCAGGAGTCGTTGATCCTCATCCAAGCTTCGCTCCGGCGAGTCTTCGCACCTGATCAATTGTCAGGCTGAGCACCCGCTCGCTTGACCCGAAAGGCCAGGGCGTCATCCGCGCTCTCCCAGAATCGTTTCATCGATCGGGAGAGATACGATGAACGACGTCCCTTTTTCGCCAAGCCCTGGCGAGCGGCTGATGCCCCCGGATCTGATCGTGTGTCTGGGTACGCGGCCGGAAATCATCAAGATGGCGCCTGTGATCGGCGCGCTCGAACGCCGGGGCGTGAGGCCGAGCCTTCTGCACACCGGCCAGCATCACGAACTTGCCTGGCCGCTGTTTGACTATTTCGGGCTCATCCCTGACATCGAGCTCGAACGTCGGGCGCAAGACACCACGCTCAGCGCGCTCAGCGCGTCGCTTCTCGCGGGCATCGACCAAACCCTGGAGCAGCACGCCCCACCGCTCATCCTCGTGCATGGCGATACGACCAGCGCCGCAATGGCGGCGCTCGCGGCGTTTTACCGCAACATTCCCGTGGCCCATGTCGAGGCAGGCTTGCGATCGCACCGGCTCGATGACCCCTTTCCCGAGGAATTCAACCGTAGCCTGATCGCGCGGATCGCCCACTGGCACTTTGCTCCGACCGAGACAGCCGTCCGCAACCTGTACCGGGAGGGCGTCCAGCCCGAGAAAACCTTCCTGGTGGGCAACACCGTGATCGACGCGAGCCAACAGGTCCTCGAGCGCATGGCCCGCGAGCGCGCCGCCTCAACCGATACCGACCCCCTCAACCGCCATTCAGCCAGCCCTGGCCTTGCGAAGGGGCAGGGCCTCGGGCGCCTGCGCGATGGGCTCGAACCGCCGAGCCAGCGGATGGTTCTGGTGACCTTGCACCGCCGGGAGAACTGGGGCGAACCCATCGCCGCAATCGCCCGGGCGATCAGCGCACTGGTGCAAGCACACCCCGAACTCGAAATCGTCTGGCCCCTGCACGCAAACCCCGCGCTGGCTGATGACGTGCGCGCACAATTCTCCGAGCAAGACGCCAGCATACGCAGCCGTTGCCATCTGCTGCCACCGCTCGAGTACCCCGAACTCATCGAACTCCTGTCGCGCGCCTGGCTCGTGATCACCGACTCGGGGGGCTTGCAGGAAGAGTCGTGTGCCTTGGGCGTCCCCGTGCTGGTGGCGAGGCAGGGCACGGAGCGACCGGAGCTCATCGAGGTGGGTGCGGGTCGATTGGTGGGCACCGACCCCCTGAACTTGATCCGGGAGTTCGAAGCCTTGTGGCGCGATCCCCAGCGCCATCAGGCCATGAGGAGCGCCGTCAATCCCTTTGGCGACGGCCAAGCGAGCGAACGAATCGCCACGGTTCTCGTTGAGTGGCTGCGGGCACAAGCCTCGAGCGACGACGCTCCCAGGGACCTGGAGGCTGCGCTCGCGCGACGGGAGGCCCCGCGCCCTTCGCCCGTTTCGATGCACTCATTGGCGGCGCGTAACGGGACCCTTCAACCGGCCTGGTCTGCGGGCCTGTCGGAGGCCGGCCGGGCGCGACTGCACAGTCGTGGTGAGTCGGGCCCAAGCCGCACGCCGGCGCTCCTTCGCCGGGCATCCGTGCTGGCTCGGCTCGCGACGCTCGACGGTGCTCCCGAAGCGGAACGGGCACGGGAGGATTGGCGATGAGCCCTGAGACGCTGCTCGATCCGGTCTATCTGACCGGGACCCTGCTCTTTGGCCTGGGCCTGCTGATCCCGGTGCTCAGCCTCGTCTTTCTCGTCTGTGCCATCGACGACTTGTTGATCGATCTGACCTTTTGGGCGCGTTGGCTCTATCGCGCGAGCTTCAAGCGGCACCGTATCCGCACGATCGATGCCGCGATGCTGCGAGAAAAGCCCGAGCAGTGGATTGCGGTCATGGTGCCCGCGTGGGACGAGTCGGCCGTGATCGAGCCGATGCTGCGCAATCTGCTGCGGCGTGCCGACTACCAACACTTTCGGGTCTTCGTTGGCATGTACCCCAACGACGCGGCGACGCGCGCTGCTGTGGCCCGTGTGGCGGCGGACGAGCCCCGGGTGATTGAAGTGCTCAATGCCAAGCCGGGCCCGACCTGCAAAGCCGATTGCCTGAACGCGATCGTCGCCGGCATCAACCGGTATGAGGCGAAGCACGGCTGTCGATTCGAGATCTACTCGATGCAGGATTGCGAGGATGTCGTGCATCCGCTCGCCTGGCGCCTGTTCAACTGGTTGATCCCGCGCAAGGACATGGTCCAGTTGCCGGTGCTGTCACTGCCTCGCCGCTGGTGGCAGTGGACGGCCGCGCACTACCAGGATGAGTTCGCGCAGCTTCACTTCAAGGACCTGGTGGCCCGCGAGGCCCTGGGCGGGTATGTGCCGGCGGCCGGAGTTGGGGTCGCGTTCAGTCGCCGCGCGCTTGCAACGGTGGCGGCCGAAAACGGTGGCGAGCCTTTCAACGCCCACTCGCTCACCGAGGATTACGACGTCGCCCTGCGCCTGCGACGACACCGGATGAAGCTGGTCTTTGCGGTCTTTCGGGTGCGTCAGCCGGCCGTGGACGGAGTCGATCGGCGCGTGCTCGTGCCGTTTCCGAAGGCCCGCGGTGAGCTCGTGTGCGTCCGCGAGTATTTTCCGGATCGTCTTCGCGCAGCGGTGCGTCAAAAGTCCCGATGGGTGATCGGTATCGCCTTGCAGGGCTGGCGGGCCTGGGGGTGGCGAAGTGATCCCTGGGGCTGCCTGATGTTCTGGCGCGATCGCAAGGTCCTGCTCACCAACCCCGCCGCTGTCCTGGGCTATGCCGTTGTGGTCGTGGTGCTCGCTCAGTGGGTCTGGCAGTGGCTGGACCCCATGGCGCCAAGCTTTGAGCCGCTCGTCGAGCCGGGCTCCTTCACCGAGGCCCTGCTGATCGCCAACCTGATCGTGCTGGTCTTGCGGGTGCTGCAGCGGGTGGCGTGTGTGAGCGGCCTGCACGGCCTGCGAGAGGGCTTGCTGAGCCCAATCCGAATGGTCTGGGCAAGCCTCATCAATGGCCTTGCGACCTTGAGGGCGCTGCGGATGTGGTTTCGCCACCGCCTGACCGGGGTTGCGATCGGTTGGGACAAGACGGCGCATCAGTACCCGACCGAGGCCGAGCTGTGCCATTCGATACCGCCCTCAGCGGTCGAGTTGACGGCGCTGCCCACGAGGAGTTCTTCATGAAGATCCCAACTGACCCCTTCGTTTTTGCCCGTGGGACCGTGTCCGGCAAGGCCCGTTGTGTAGGGCTCATCGCGCTGGCCGGGCTCGCGCTGCTCACCGCCTGTGGCGCGAGCGATGCCCCGGTCAGCCCCGTTGACCAGGGTCCAGCGCCTGCAACCGGCGTTAGTCAGCCGGTCGCGTACCCCGTAGCCAACCCGGTTGCCGCTGGAACTCATCTCTTCGATCCTCTGCAAGGCCAACCGATTCCTGCGCTAACACCCCGATCGACTGGCTTCACAGGGGCGGCGGGCCCGTCCGAGGCCGGCGCGGCGCCCCTGATCGGTGCTGCACCGGCCCTGGGTTTGACGCCCAGCGCCGATCCGGGCGCAGACCCGGCCCTGAGGGCCAAGGGTACGCCAGCCCGACCGCTTCCTGATCCGACCACCGCGTCGGTGACGGCCGCGACGATCCTGGTCCTGCCGGGGCTTGCGATCGAGCGTGACCCGACTGGGCGATCTCGGCTGGACCGGTCGTCACGACCGTGAGCCGCTGAACTCGACCGTCTCATCAGCCCCCTTTTGAGGAGCCAGGATCATGAACCCTCCCCCCCTGTCAGCGCTCTCTCGGTCGAGGGTGTTGCTGCGCCGGCTTGCGCTTCGAACGGTGCTCGCGATTGCCGTCGTGTTGGCGCTGGTCGCCGCGGTCGAGCGGGCCCATGGCCAGACGCAGCCGCGCGCGCTGGTGCTCTACGACCAGCCGATGGGCGCGCCCTACCAGAATCTTGGCAAGGCCTATGCGGTCATGCTGACCAACCTCCTGGGCCACTGGGATGCGCGGGTCGATACCTTGCCAGCCCACCAGTACCAGCCCGGCGCTGTGGAGCGCTATGACGCCGTCTTCTATCTCGGCGCCTGGTTTGATCACCCGCTTTCGGCCAGCCTGCTGGCCGACCTCGCGGGCACCCGCCGCACGGTCGTCTGGTTCAAGTACAACCTGTGGCAGTTGGCGCGATTGCCCGGATATGACATGGCTGCGCGCATGGGCTGGCGACTGCTCGCCAACCGGGGTCTGGAGGGCGACCCTGGCGCCCCCACACCCGACTTCTTTGACACGGTGCACTATCGCGGCGAGGCGCTGCGCAAGTACTACGCCTGGTCGCGATCCACTGGCACCATTCTTGCCGATCCGGATATTGGCCTTGCCGAGGTGATCGACCCTAGCCGGGTCCGCACGCATGCCACCATCGAGAACCGGGCCCGGGGCGAGGTCGCGCCTTATGTTCTACAGGCCGGAAACTTCTGGTACGTCGCCGACCTGCCCTTTTCCTACATCGGCCCGCGCGATCGTTACCTTGCTTTTACTGACCTGCTGCACGAGATCCTCGGTGAATCAGCGCGCGCCCAAGCCGCTCGGCTGGCGGGTACAGCCCCGCAGGCACTGGTTCGTCTGGAGGATGTTCACGCGCTCAGTCGCCCTGAGTACTTACGAACCCTCACCGATCGCCTGTCGAATCGGATCGATCCTTTGCTGGGCACATCGGCGCCGATCCCGTTCTCGATCGCTGTCATTCCGCGCTATCGGGACCCGCTTGGGGTGTACAACGACGGCCGGCCGCTTGAGATCCGCTTGCGACAGGCGTTGGGTGTGCGCGATGAACTTCGCTACGCGATACAACGGGGCGCGCGGCTCCTGATGCATGGCTACAGCCATCAATATCTGCACCTGCGCAATCCGTTCTCGGCCGTGAGTGGTGAAGATTTCGAGTTCTGGGACATTGTGGCGAATCAACCCCTGTCAGTGGACAGTCCACTCGATTGGCGCCGTCGCCTCGATCAGGGGATCAAGGCGTTCGAGGAAATTGGCCTGAGCCCTTTTGCCTTCGAAACGCCGCACTACCAGGCCTCACCCAATGCCTATCGGGCCATCGCCGAGCGGTTCCCGATTGCTTATGAACGGGCCGTCTACTACACCTCCGATCGGCCGCGCCTGAACCTGCCGACGGCCGACAAGGACTTTGCCGTGGGTCAGTTCTTTCCGTATGTCATCGGGCGAGACTGGTATGGCCGCAAGGTCCTGCCCGAAAACCTCGGCAATATCGAGTTCGATATCCGCGAAATCGACCCGGCTTCAGGCAGCAACTACCGATGGCAGGATCTGAACGAGAACGCGCGCGTGCTGCGTGCGGTGGTGCGAAATGGCATCGCGTCCTTCTTCTTTCACCCGTTCTGGCTCGAGACCTTTCGACGGCCCGACGGAACCCCCTACCCGTATGACGGACTCGAGGAGTTTGAGCGAGTGCTCGGTGGCCTGCACGAGCTCGGCTATCGCTTCGTCGACCCTCGCGGCCTCTGAGTCGAGGCGCCCTGGTACCCCGCGCCGACCCTCGGAAAGGCGCTTGCCGGAGCGCCTCGCGCCGCTCGCGACCGCGTGCATGATGGCGGGTCTTGCGACTCCGGCGAGCCTTTGGGCCGCGGTCCTTCCGGTGGCCCGGCCCCCGCCTGCGAGCCCGCAGGTGGTCACCGCGACCGAAGACGATGATCTGGATGAACCGATCCAGGGGTTTGTCGGGGTGAATCAGCCACTCGCCGATTCGTTCGTTCAACTCGAACGCTGGCGCGCCGCGGGTGCACGCTTCATCGCCCAGGGCTATTTCGACCGCGCCTGGCGCTATCAGGCGGCCGACCGTCTTGAGGCGGCTCTCGCCGATTTCGAACGCGGGCTCGCGCGCGATCCAACAAGGCACGACGCAGCGCTTGCCCGGGCACGGTTGTTGGGTCGTCTCGAACGCCACGATGACGCCATCGCCGCGTTCGAGACCCTGATCGATGGTCCGGCCGCTCACCTCGGTGCGCTCGAGGCTGCGGCCCTCAAGGCGGAATTGTTGGGACTGTTGCTCGCCACCGAGCGCTGGCTTCCGGCCCTGCTCTGGCTCGAGCGCTTCGACCCCGGGCAGCCGTCGCGCAGTGAGTTGCTTCAGACGCGTGTCGGTTTGGTCGCGCGTCTGGGCGACCGGGAAGGGCTTCTGGCGGCCTGGCTCGACGTCGCGGACGATCGCCAAGCGAGTGCCGAGCAGCGGCGGCACGCCCTGGACCAGGCAGCGGCGATGGCCGCCGAGCTAGGCGAGCACCGCAGTTCGCTTCAGTTGCTCGACCGGTTGTCCCATGAGTTCGACGCGGTGTCGATCGATCGGCGCCGCGCGCTCACGCTCGAGCATCTGCTCGAGCCTCGCGCTGCAATCGCCGCCTGGCAGCGGGTGCTCGCTCGAGAGTCCGACCCGACCGCACGGCTTGCCGTCATCGATTCGATGCTCGGGCACGCGCGTGCGCTTGCTGATCGAACGCTTGAGTCGAGTTTGCTTCGCGCTGCTTATCAGGCAAGCGGTGGGCAGGTGAGCCGGCTACGGGACCTGGTCGGATGGATGAGCGTTTTTGGCGAGCCTGGTGAGGCCGCAGAGCTCGCGCTCGAACTCGCCACACGAACTGCAACGAAAGACGATCGTGCGCTCGCCTACGACCTCCTTGTGATCCACCAGGGTTCGCGGCCGGGGTCGAATCCTTCCTGGGTCAGGCTCGAGCAACTGGCGCTCGCCCAGGCCGATCAGCCCCTGCTTGCTCGGATCGCCGCACAGCACCTCGCGGCGCGACGCGACGATGCGGCGCTCGCCTTGCTCGAGCCGCTCGCGCGCAGCGCGCCAGCGGCGTTGCGACGCGAGGTCCTCTTGCAACTCGTCGACCTGCGTGGTCGGCGCGGCGACAGCCTTGCGAGCGCCCGCGCGCTACTCGAGGCTGATGCACTGCCTGGTGGTGGCACGCTCTCGCTTGCCGATAAAGCCTTGGCACTCGCGACCCTTGGCGAAACGGAGCAGGCCCTCGCGCTGCTTGACTCTGCGCCGCAGGCCGCAAGCGTCGAGGCGGCGCTGCTGCGAGGGATGCTCGATCGTCTCGGGCCTACCGCTGATCGGGCGGTACGGCACGGGCTCTATCAGCGATTGGCTGAGGCCCAGGGGCTGAGCGCTGAGCAGCGCGCCCAAGCCCACCTTGAAGCCGCTGAACTGGCGCGCCAGATGGGCGCCGCGATGTCGATTGCCGAATCCCATTACCGCGCGGCGCTCGCCCTGGCGCCACGGCGGCGGGTCATCCATCAGTCGCTTGCCGAACTCTTGACCGCCCAGGCGCGTCATGCGGAGGCCGCACAGGCCTGGGCGCAGCTTGACCGCCTGGCCGACGAGCCACAGGCCGGCCTGCGCGCCCTCGTGTCCTATGCGCAGGACCGGCAGTGGTCATCGATCGAGCCGCTCGCGGTCCTGGTGGCGCCCCGTCTGGATCGCTTGTCGACCCAGGAGCGGTTCGACTTCTGGACGGTCCGCGGAGAGGCACATGTCCAGCACGGCCAGACGAAGTTCGCGATTGCAGCCTGGGAACGTGCCCTTGAGCTGCGGGCTGACCCAGCCTTGCAGGCCCGCCTCAGCCGCCTGTTCGCGCAAGCGGCGAGGGAGCGTATCCGGCAGGCGAACGAGCAAGGGCGGCTTGATGTTGAGCTGAGTGCATGGCGCGAGTTGCGGGAATTCGAGCCGGGCGCTGAGGCTGAGCGCGGCCTGGGCTATGCGCTCTTGCGGGCCCAAGACCCCGCGGGGGCTGCGCAGGCGCTCGCCCGCGCTGAGCGCCTTGGCGGCCCCCAACCGGGGCTGCTCGCGGATCTGGGCTATGCCTGGCTGCGTGCCGGCGAGCGCGCGCAAGCGCAGGCTGCATTCGGCCGCGCGATCGACCAGCTGCTCGACGGTGGTGAGCCGAGTCAGGTCGGCCCCCCGAGTGAGCGTTTGAACGAATTGAAGGCGCTTCGTGAGACCCTGCTCGAGTCGGCCAGGCGCTGGCGCGTTGCGGCCTGGCAAAACTGGCGCGAGCACGATGACCGGATGTCGCGACTCAAGCCGTCCCTCGGGGCGGGCACGGTCGGTGCGATCAATACCGGCCCACGGGCGGGCGGAGGCGTCGATGTCGCTTATCGCCCGCCGGCTTCGACCGGTGCGGGTGACGGTCCGCTCGAGGGTTTTGCCCGGCTTCACTGGGCCCTCCGGGCACCTTCTGGTGGCGGCATCGACGAGGACTCGCTTCAGGCCGGCTTGGGCTTGCGCTACACCTTGGCGACTCTGCCGGGCGTTACGGCCGCGTTCGAGCGGCAGCTTGCGATTGGCGAGCAGGCGCGCAACGACTGGCTGTTGCGCGCGAGCTGGGGCCGCAGCTGGCGAAGGCCGATCGAGGGTAGCGATCGCATCGCCTGGCGCGGCCAATGGTTTGGCGATGCAGGCTACTACACCGCTGCTCGCACGAGACTCGTCTTTGGTGAATGGATCCAGGGCGTGGAGATCCCCCTGGCCGCTGACCGACGGTTGCTCCCTCATCTGGTCCTCCACGGTCGAGGGCTGGCTCCGGACCGGTACCGCGAGGCCTGGCTGGAAGCGGGGCTTGGCGTGTCGATCGAGGCGCGCACGGGCGGCGACCGGTACATCGCTCCGCGCAGCCATTGGGTCGGCACCCTGCGCTACAAGTTCCGCATCGATGGCGCGGGTCGCGAGGGGTGGGAGCTCTTGTTCGGCTACCGGTGGTGAGCGCCGTCCCGATCCGTCGTAACATTCCCCCTGGGGTCGGCCGCGACAGGCCGTGCCAGGGGAGAAAACAAGATCATGAACGGAGCCGACCATCTGGTGCACAGCCTGCTTGCGGGCGGCGTCGAGATTTGTTTTGCCAACCCGGGCACCTCCGAGATGCACTTCGTCGCCGCGCTGGATCGCATCGATGGAATGCGCTGTGTGCTCGGACTCTTCGAAGGCGTGGTGACCGGTGCGGCCGACGGCTATTGGAGAATGGCCGGAAAGCCGGCGGCGACGCTGCTCCATCTCGGGCCGGGGCTGGGCAACGGGCTGGCCAACCTGCACAACGCGCGCAAGGCCCGCTCGGGGATCGTCAACGTGGTGGGCGAACATGCGCTGCCGCACATCGCACTGGACGCCCCGCTCACGGCCGACATCGAGGCGATCGCCCGCCCGGTGTCGCATTGGGTTCGTACCAGCCGTTCGGCCGCGGCGATCGGGGCCGATACGCGTGAGGCCATCGCGGCGGCGTGTGAGCCGCCCGGCGCGATCGCGACCCTGATCCTGCCCGCCGACACGGCCTGGACCGAACTGCCGGCCGATCATCCGGTGCCGCGTCCGCACTCGGCCCTGCCGCAGGTCGGCTGGCGCGCGCTTGACCCGCTGTCGCTCGAGCGCTGCGCGCGTGCCCTGCGTGAGCCGGGCCGCACCTTGTTGCTCTTGGGCGGGATGGCCGCCACAGCCGAGGGCCTCGATTGGGCGGGGCGGGTGGCGGCTGCGACCGGTTGTGCGCTGATGACCGAGTTCTACATGCCGCGGCTCGCCCGTGGCGCCGGCCGTGTGAGCGCCCAGAGACTGCCCTATGCCGTGGAGCCGGCGCTCGCCGCTCTCCAACCGTTCTCCCGAATCGTGTTGGTCGGCGCGCGGGCACCGGTGGCGTTCTTTGCCTATCCCGGCCAACCGGGGCTGCTGGCGCCGCCGGGCTGTGAATTGCTCACCTTGTCCGAGCTCGGACAGGACCCACGGGCGGCGCTCGAGGCGCTAGCCGACGCGCTGGGCGCTCGTCGGCTGCAGCCCACCGGGGTCAATGAGCGGCGTCGTCTCGGACGGGCGAGTCTGCCCACCGGGGCTCCCGACTCACCAGGCGTCGCAGCGGTCCTCACCGAGTTGCTCCCCGAGCAGGCCATCGTGATCGATGAGGCGGTGACGATTGGCCGCTCCTTCGGCCCGGCCACTGTCGGCGCAGCGCCTCATGACTGGCTGACGGTGATGGGCGGATCGATCGGTTTTGGCTTGCCGGCGGCGATCGGCGCTGCGATCGCCGCGCCCAGCCGCAGGGTCGTTGCGCTCGAGGGCGACGGCAGTGCGATGTACACGATCCAGGGCCTCTGGACGATGGCGCGAGAAAACCTAGACGTTACGGTCGTGATCATGGCGAACCGCGCCTACCAGATCCTGCGCGGCGAATTTGCGGGTGTCGGTGCGGGATTGCCGGGACGCCGCGCGACCGACATGCTGAGCCTGGACCGACCGACCCTCGACTTCGTTGCAATGGCGCGCGGCATGGGGGTTCCAGCAAGCCGCGCCGAGGATCTGTCGACGTTTGCGGCGCAATTCGAGCGCGCTGTGGCCGAGCCCGGTCCTTCATTGATCGAATTGGTGATTTGAGTCCTTTCCGCCCGGAGAATGTCCCGATGATGCCGCTCAAGAACGATGTCCTGCTGCGCGCGCTCCTTCGCCAGCCAACCGACTACACCCCGGTTTGGCTGATGCGCCAGGCCGGGCGCTACTTACCCGAGTACAACGCGACCCGAAAGCGTGCTGGCAGCTTCTTGGCCCTGTGCAAGACGCCTGAGCTCGCTTGTGAAGTCACCTTGCAGCCACTCGAGCGTTACCCACTTGATGCGGCGATCCTCTTCTCCGATATCCTGACCGTGCCCGACGCGATGGGTCTGGGCCTTTACTTCGCCGACGGCGAGGGCCCGCGCTTTGAGCGACCCGTGCGTACCGAGGCCGAGGTGGCACAACTCACGGCTCCAGATCCGGTCGCCTCGCTGGGTTATGTCATGGATGCGGTGCGCACGATCCGAGGGGCGCTGGCCGGGCGGGTGCCGCTGATCGGGTTTTCAGGCAGCCCCTGGACGCTCGCCTGCTACATGGTCGAGGGTGGCGGCAGCGATGATTTCCGGACCGTGAAAACGATGCTCTACAAACGGCCGGATCTGCTGTCGCGGATTCTCGCCGTCAATGCCCAGGCGGTCGCCGACTATCTGAACGCGCAGGTCGACGCAGGCGCGCAGGCGCTGATGATTTTCGATTCCTGGGGCGGGGCGCTGGCCGATGGCGCCTACCAGAAGTTCTCGCTCGCGCCGATTCGCCAGGTCCTCGAGCGCTTGCGACTCGAGCGCGATGAGCCAGCGCTCGACGCCGGGGGACAGGTCATCGGGACCCGGCGGGTCCGGGTGCCCGTCATCGTTTTCACCAAGGGGGGCGGGCTTTGGCTGGAGCAGATCGCCGCCACGGGCTGCGATGCGGTCGGGGTCGACTGGACGGTCCACCTCGGGCAGGCACGCGCCCGGATCGGTGATCGTTGTGCGATTCAGGGCAATCTCGATCCGATGGTGTTGATGGCCGGGCCCGAGCAGGTTCGTGCCGAGGCACTGAAGGCCCTGGAGAGCTTCGGTGTGCCGCAGGCGGGCGCCGGGCATGTGTTCAATCTCGGGCACGGGATTTCCCAGTTCACGCCGCCCGAGTCGGTCACGGCTCTGGTGGAAGCCGTTCACACCTACAGCCGCGAGCAGCGCCGACGGGGCGCCGGGCGATCGGCCCTCTGACCCAGCGAGTGGCAGCCAAGCGCCTGACAGGAAGCTGAAACGCGCGTCCATCGGGGATTTCCCGGTGGGCGCCCGCTGACTTATGCACAGATCGGGTGGTTTCCCGCACATCAGACCAGGGAATCCCGCCCAGCCCCCTGTATGGCCCTAAGTGATTGATTTTTAAGGGGTTGATCGTGATCAAAAAACGGGCAACCCACCTCGGATCACGTTTTTACAAGGACTTGGCGAGTGTTTTCAACCGTCGTCCACAACTTTATCCACAGCAATTGTTGATGAAACGTTTTTCTCGTTCCCGGTCTTTGCATTGAGCCTCGACCTTAAAGTGAATTCTGACGAACGGACGCGAGGATCGATTGCGCGGGTTGCGCTCGATGTGCCGATCGCCCCCTGGTTCGATTACCGGATCGACCCGGCGCTGGAGGGCCGATGCCTGCCCGGGGACTGGGTCCTGGTGCCTTGGGGCAAGACCCAGCGGGTCGGATTCGTTGTAGCGATCGCCCAGAGCACGGACCTGCCCGAGGCGCGCTTGCGCACGGTCCATGGGCGGCTGTCTGACGCCCCGGTCTTGCCGGCCCACTGGCTGGCGAGCCTTCAATTTGCGAGCACCTACTATCATCGTGGAGTCGGTGAAATCGCATTGCCATCGATTCCGAAGGCCTTTCGGGTCGCGACCCGAAAGGCCTCTGCGCCCAGCGCCTTCGCGCGGGCTCGGGCCCGGGCGGTGATCTCCAAAACCGACCTTCCGCCGGGTCCGCGCACGATCGAGACCGGTCCAGATCCAGGCCTCGCCGGCGAGCGCGCCGTGACCTCAGGCGCTCCTCCTCGCCGCACGCTCTCACAGGCGCAGCAGTCAGCACTCACTCAACTCATGGCTTCTGACGGCTTTTCGGTCACCCTCCTGCACGGGGTCACTGGCAGCGGGAAGACCGAGGTGTACCTGCGCTGGTTCGCCGCTATCCTGGCGGCCCGGCCGCAGGCGCAATTGCTGCTGATGGTCCCCGAGATCGCACTCACCCCGCAGCTCGCGCGACTGGTGAAGGACCGGTTCGGCGAGGATCAGGTCGTCGTCCTGCATAGCGGGATTGGCGAAGCCGAGCGCGCCAGAGCCTGGCTTGCAGCCGCTGACGCCCGGGCGCGCGTCATCATTGGCACCCGGCTCGCGGTCCTTACGCCCCTGCCGGCGCTCGCAGCCATCGTGGTCGATGAAGAGCACGACCCGTCTTACCGCCAGCACGAAGGCGTGCACTATTCTGCGCGCGATCTGGCGATTGCGGCGGCTCAGGCCGCGGATGTACCGATCGTTCTCGGCTCGGCAACGCCTGCGCTGGAGAGTTGGCGGGCGGCGCGTCGAGGCAAGTACCGATTGATCGCCATGCCGCAACGCATCGGCGAGTCGGTGCTCCCGTCGATCGATTTGATCGACTTGCGCGCGGGTAAACAGGCTGGTGCACTCGCCCCGCAGGCGGTGGCAGCCCTCGAGGCAACGCTCGCTGCCGGCGAACAGGCGCTGGTCTTCATCAACCGTCGTGGCTACGCGCCGGTCATCAGTTGCGAGGCCTGCGGATGGATCAGTCGCTGCGATCATTGCTCGGCCTGGCGGGTCTTGCATCGCCAGGCCGCCGCCCCCGCCACCGCAGCCGGGGCGGCCCCGAAGACCGCTCGCCCAGTACCGGCCTACCGGCTTCAGTGCCACCACTGCGGTCAGTCAGTGCCGCCTCCGCGGAGCTGTCCCGACTGCGGCAACATCGGCCTTGCGGCCCTTGGCAGGGGCACCCAGCGCATCGAGGAGGAGCTTGCCGCTCAGTTTCCCGACCTGGCGCTCGCTCGCCTCGATCGCGACGTCGCACAGCGTCGCGGCGCAGCCCAGCAGGTGATTCAGTCGTTCCTCGACGGCAGTGTGCGGCTCCTGGTCGGAACCCAGATGCTCGCGAAGGGTCACGATTTTCAGCGCCTGAGCTTGGTCGTTGTGGTCGATGGGGATGCCGGGCTCTACAGCGCCGATTTTCGCGCGCCAGAACGACTGTTCGCCACACTCATGCAGGTGGCTGGACGAGCTGGGCGCGATGCACGATCGAGCCGGGTGCTCATCCAGACCCGATTCCCGGATCACCCTTTGTTTGCGCACCTGCGCTCTCACAACTACCCGGGCTTTGCTGACGGGCAGCTTGAGGAGCGGCGTGCAGCCGGCATGCCTCCTTTCAGTCATCAGACCTTGCTGCGCGCTGACGCGCCGCTGATCGACGATGCGATTGCTTGGCTTGCCCGGGCCCGCTCGATCGGCGAGGAACTGCTCGCGGGACGGTCCGACCCGCAGATCTTCGATCCAGTCCCGATGACCCTGCAACGACTGAAGGGTCGAGAGCGTGCTCAGTTGTTGGTCGAGGCGCAGTCGCGCCCAGCACTGCACGAATTTCTGGGCGAGTGGCTTGCACGGCTGCGCCGGGAGCGCAGCTCGCTCAACTGGCAGATCGAGATCGACCCAGCGGAAATCTGAGCGCGAGCCCCTGCCGTAAGATGGCGAATCCCGCCCCGCCCGGCCGCCGCGTCGACCACCGGCACCAGGCTTTCCATGGCGCTTGTCTGCCTTACCGATGCTTTCGATGTC
>CAZAVT010000044.1:0-14945 GCA_964488395.1 uncultured Burkholderiaceae bacterium
GACACAAGTGCGCCCTCGATCATTGCCTTCGATCCTGCAAAGGGTGCGACAGGGGTGGCAATCGACGCAGTGTTGAGAATCACCTTTGACGAACCGATCAAAAAAGGCCGTGGGGTTCTCGAGTTGCGGGCAGGGTTGGCCACCGGCACCTTGATCGAGTCGTTCGATGTGACCACCAGCGCGCGACTGACGATGGCGGGCGCAACGGTTGTGGTCGATCCGACGTCGAACCTTGTTGCGAACACAAGCTATTTCCTCTTAGTGCCTGCTGGCGCCATCTCCGACCTGGCTGGCAATCCCTCGACCGGGGTTGTGACACCGAACACCTACAGCTTCAGGACGTCGGCAGATTCAACCCTGCCCACCTTGACCAGTCGATCCCCGCTGGCGAGCGCAAATTCAGTGCCGTTCGACAGCAACATCACGCTCGCGTTCAGCGAGACGATCTTGCCCGGCAGCGGATTCATCGAACTGCGGATTGGCTCAGCTGCCGGCGAGCTTTTCGAGTCCTTTGATGTCTCGAAACTCGCTATTTCGGGTTCAGGCGTGACGATCGACCCCACCCGTGAGTTTGGGCTTGCGACCAAGTACGCGCTGGTCATCCCGCGAGGTGCCCTGAAGGATCAGGCTGGCAACCCCTTTGTTGGGGTCAACACGGCTGGAACCGCCAATACATACGAATTCACCACCTCCAATGACATTTCTGCGCCGCAGACCATCGGCAGTTCTCCTGCCGATGGCGCGGCCTCGGTTGCGGTGAACACCCCGCTCACCTTGTCCTTCAACGAAGCGGTCCGACGTGGCAACGGCGGCTGGCCTGGTGGTTGAAGCCTTTGAGGCAGCCACCAGCCCGCGAGTCAGTTTCTCCGGCTTCTCGGTCACAATTGATCCGACCAGCGACCTTGCATTCCAGCAAGCTTATTCGCTGCTGATCCCTGCTGGCGCGATTCGGGACAGCTCAGGCAACCCATACGCTGGCACCGCAGCGAGCGGCGATGGAGCCTATGACTTTACGACTGTCTCGGATATCACTGCTCCGACGCTCTCGAACCGCTCCCCTGCAGATGGTTCATCGTCGGTATCGGTTTCCTCGAGCATGGTCCTTACATTCAGCGAGCCGATCCGACTGGGCACGGGTGAGATCATCCTGCGGGCGGGCTCGGCGACAGGGGCATACATCGAGGGGTTTGACGGCGCAAGTGGGGAGCGCCTTTCCATCACCGGTAGCACGCTCACTCTGAAGCCGTCCGTCGACCTCCAGGGTCAGACGGTGTACTTCCTGGTCATTCCCGACGGGGCGATCACGGATCTCGCGGGCAACAGGTACCCTGGTACCAACACCTACGACTTCGCCACCGCTGACACGACCCCGCCGAAAATCGAGGCTCGCGCACCTGCTGATGATTCGGTGTCGGTGGCTACTGATTCGAACATCATCCTGACCTTCAGTGAGCCAGTGCTGCGGGGCGAGGGCAGCCTCGAGCTTCGCGCAGGTTCGGCAACGGGCCCCCTCTTCGAATCTTTCAATGCCGCGACCAGTTCGCGAATAACGATCGCTGGCACGAAGGTCACGGTCGACCCCGTGACAAACAGCCTGAGCAGCGGCACGAAATATGTCTTGGTCATGCCGGGGGGGGCGTTCAAGGACGCTGCTGGCAATGGCGTTGTGGCGGACCGTTCATACGAATTCATGACGGCCGCTGCATCTGCTGCGGTTGACCCCCTCTATCTCGACTACCGCAGGGATCCTCTCACTCAGGCCATGGTGCTTTCACCCTGGAATCCCAGGGGCGTCCGGGCTGGCACGACCGCTTCCTATGTCTGGCAACAGTCGAATAACGGCGGTGCGACCTGGACCACAATCACCGGACAGACAGACGCCACCTTGGACACCGTTGGCCTTGCGGCCGTAGAGTGGGTCCGGGTGCAGGTGACTTACGGGGGAACAACGTCGGGGACCCTGCTTTCTGCAGCATCGACGCCAGATCACCGGTCCCTCGAGGGTGCGGCAATGTTCACGCTCAGCTCGAAGATTGAGGAAGACGCAGCACTTTCGATACTTCCCGTGTCCGGTGCGCCCCCTGTGTCTGAGCTCGAGACCCTATGGTACCGGCTCCCGATCGACGGCAGCAGCCCGATCCCGGTCGCGACCAGCCCTGCGTCGACGGGCAGCCCCTATACCCCCGGCGATGCTGATGTCGGTATGGTGCTTCGTGCTGCCGTGCGTTATAGCCCGGGGGCCAAGCTCAGCCGAACGGTGTTTCTGGACACGCCGGGACCAGTTACGGGGCTCGATGACCCTTGTCTCAGTACCCTGGCAATTTCGGGAGAGCTAAGGCAGGGCTCGACATTGACGCTGGGTGGCGCGATTCGCGATGACGACTTGCTGAGCGTGCTGGAGGCGGGCGATTCGAGACTGCAGATCCTTTGGCAGAAGTATCGCATCCCGGAGTCTTCTGCAGGACCTGCTCAACCGATTTTCGAGCCCCTTCAGACGGGTGGCGTTTCGATGGTGCTCGGCGAGGAGCATGTCGGATGGAGCATCGCGGCGACCGTGACCTACCTGGATCCGGGCAAAGGGCTCGTTGATCAAGGGGTGCCGGTTTTTCGATCCGGTTCAGTAGCCAACATCAACGATGCACCGCTGGGGCAGATCGAGATTTTCGGCACCCCGACCCAGGGGGGGATTCTTGATGCGGCGGGCTGGTCAGTCACTGACGCCGACAACCAAAATTCGGATAACTGGGCTGGGGACATCGACCCCGCTGCCTGGCAGTGGGCCTGGTATGCGGTGGACCCGTTGGTGCCAGCCCTGGCAATGAAGTTCGGCGAGGGCCAGCGTGTGTTGCTCGGCCAAGAGCAGGTTGGTCGACTGATTCGACTTCAGGGCACTTATCTCGATGCTCGCGGGCAACTCAATTCGCTCTCCACGATGCTGGTCGATTCGGATGGGCAGGTGCTTCTAGTCTCCGACGAGCAGGACGCGCCGCACGGTGAACTGAAGATCTTCTTGCAGGATCCGTTGACCGGTCTTGAAATCAGCGGTGATTGGGAGGAGGGTCAAACACTCATCCTCGCCGACGAGGTGACCGACCCTGACGGCATTCCCCAGTCGGGTTCCGGTTCGAAGCAATACCAATGGCTGCGAGACGGAGCCCCGCTTGCCGGTGAGACTCGCACGAGTCTCAAGATCACTCAGGAATTGCTCGGTGGCGTTGATCCCCAGAAGCCCGGCTGGGGCACTTCGGAGATCAGTGCCCGGCTCTCGTACGAAGACCCCCTTGCTCCCCCGGACCTGCCGACCGAGCTCCGGATGATCGAAGTTTTATCGATCAATTCCGGTGTCTTGAAGAATCGCAATGATCTGCCCACTGGTACGATCGGTCTGTCGATTGAGCGCCACGGTGAGCCAGTCGAACTTCCCCCGACTGAGGGCGATCTGCTGCGTCTGAATCTCGCGGCGCTCAAGGACCCTGACGGTTTTGACCCCCAGATCGATCTGGTGCAATGGCGTTGGCTGTCAGAGGGTGCGGACGGCGTGGGGGCCGCGGCGGGTTGGTTCGACGACGCCGAGCTGTTGCTCACTCAGGAGATGGTCGACAAGGCCCTGACGATCGAGGCTCGCTACACCGACGGATTCGGTGAGGTTGAGACCGTCCGTTGCCTGCTCCCGCGCATCGGGAATCGACCGGATCCTGGAACTGGCCCGGTCTTGATCCAGGGGGTTGCCAGTCGCGGTCCCGCGAAGGGCGATACCCTGACCGCGGCTCACGAACTGGTCGATCCCGATGGCCCTGACTCGCTACCGGTGGAATGGATATGGCGGGCCCGTGGCAGCGATCGCGAATGGAAGGTTGGTGATGGACCGACCATCACATTGACTCAAGCCGAGGTTGGCGCAAGCCTGCAACTCGAAGCACACTATGTCGACCGCTTCGGAACGCAGGAGCGGCATTTTTCAGATTGGTCGGACCCAGTCTTGCCCGAGATCTCCGGCCGGGTCTATCACTGGCGCTCGCATACGCTGATGGCTGGGGTGTCGATCGACTGTATCCCTGTCGAAGGGTCTCGAGGCGAACCTATCGGGGCTCTGGCGCCGGCATCGACCCTTGCCGATGGTCTGTTCAGGTTCGTTGGTCCGGAGCCGGAGGTGGTTTACCAGTTGCAGGCGTCACGCCCGATCGCTGATGGCGAACGGACCTCGGCTGTCACGATCGCCGACGCGATGGCCGCCCTGAAACTCGCTCTGGGTCGTAATCCCAACCCCGACCCCGATGGCACCGGACTGCTTCAGCCTGATGCGGTTTCCCCTTACCAATGGATCGCCGCGGATCTGGACGGCGACGGCTGCGTCGATCGCGCTGATGCGCAAGCGATCCTCCGGGTCGCGCTTGGCGGGTCCGATGACAATATTGGCTGGCGCTTTGTCGCAGAAGGCGAAGATCTTTGGCTTGAAAATCAAACCAGTGATGGGCGATTCGTCTCGCTGACCGAAGCGCTCTCGCGTTCGGACCCACCGACATTCCACCTCACGGTTGACGGACACATTGACTGGTTTGGTCGGGAAGAAAGTGCCGTGCAATCGGATGTCTTTGAACAGGCGAACCTGATCGCTGTCCTGCGTGGTGATGTCGATGGCAGCTGGATCGAAGCGAGGCCGGCAGAACCCTGGGATGTGCAGATTTTGCCCCGGGCATATTTCGATACGCTCCTCTTGGCTCACCCATCGACCCTGCATCCCGCCCAATTCGGGCTGATCTGATGCGGGGCTTGACCGTTCGGCGATAATCTTTGGTTTGTCGCAGCCTATCTCCCAAGGAGCATCCATGCCCCTCGTCTCCATGCGCCAGTTGCTCGATCATGCCGCCGAAGCCGGTTATGGCATTCCCGCCTTCAACGTCAACAATCTCGAACAGGTACAGGCCATCATGGCCGCTGCCGCCGAGGTCGATGCGCCGGTGATCATGCAGGCCTCTGCCGGCGCTCGTAAGTACGCGGGTGAGGCTTTCCTGAAGCATCTGATCCAGGCCGCAGTCGAGTCCTATCCGAAGGTGCCCGTCGTGATGCATCAGGATCATGGTCAATCGCCGGCGATCTGTCGCGGTGCGATCGAACTCGGTTTCTCGTCGGTGATGATGGATGGGTCGCTCGAGGAGGATGGCAAGACGGTCGCGAGCTATGACTACAACGTCGCTGTCACTCGGCAGGTCGTCGACATGGCGCACGCGCTCGGGGTGACCGTCGAGGGTGAGTTGGGCTGCCTTGGATCGCTTGAGACCATGAAAGGCGACAAGGAGGACGGCCATGGCGCCGAGGGCACGATGACGCGCGAGCAGTTGCTGACCGATCCCGAGCAGGCAGCCGATTTTGTCCGCCGCACCCAGGTCGACGCGCTCGCCATCGCGATCGGCACCTCCCATGGCGCCTACAAGTTCTCCCGCAAGCCAACCGGTGAGACGCTCGCCATTCAGCGGGTCAAGGAAATTCACACTCGCATTCCCAACACTCATTTGGTGATGCATGGTTCATCGTCGGTGCCGCAGGAATTGCTCGCCGAGATTCGCCAGTTCGGCGGGGCGATGAAGGAGACCTACGGCGTGCCGGTCGAGGAGATCCAGGAGGCCATCCGGCATGGCGTGCGCAAGATCAATATCGATACCGACATTCGCTTGGCGATGACCGCGGCGGTGCGCCGATTTCTTGCCGATCATCCGGACAAGTTTGATCCTCGCGAATACCTCAAGCCCGCCCGCGAAGCGGCCCGCAAGATTTGCCTACAGCGCTATCGCGAGTTCGGTTGCGAGGGGCAGGGCGGCCGGATCGTGGCGTTGCCGCTGTCGGTCATGGTGAGCCGATATGCCTCCGGGGAATTGGCTCAGGCTGCGCATTGAAGCTCGGGCGAGTCATCGGGAAGCTTGTCGCCACTCGTTCAATCCCTGATGCCGCGATTTGCCGCCAATCTGTCGATGCTGTACCCGGAGCTGCCCTTCATGGCACGCTTCGAGGCCGCGGCTATCGACGGTTTTGAGGCGGTCGAGTGCCTTTTTCCCTATGAGCATCCGGCAGCTGAGGTGAGGGCCGTCCTGCAGGGCAACGGTCTCGAGCCAGTCCTGTTCAATACCCCGCCTGGGGACTGGGCGCGCGGCGAGCGCGGATTTGCCGCAGTGCCCGGTGCGCAGGCCCTGTTCGATCGCGGCCTGGACCAGGCGATCGACTATGCGCTCGCGATCGGCTGCACACGTCTGCACCTGATGTCGGGTCTGCTCACCGATCCGCGCCGCCGCGAGGAACACCGAGGGATATTGATCGACAACTTGCGCCGAGCCGCCGTGCGGCTCAAGGCGCACGGCCTCACCGGCCTCATCGAGCCGATCAACACCCGCGACATCCCGGGTTATTTCTTGAACACTCAGGCGCAGGCCTGGTCAATCCTCGATGCTGTGGATTCGCCGAATGTGCGTCTGCAGATGGACCTCTACCATTGCCAGATCGTCGAGGGCGATGTCTCCTGCCGTCTGCGCGAGGGCTTTCAGCGGATCGCCCATATCCAAATCGCCGGGGTGCCGGGCCGTCATGAGCCCGATGTGGGCGAACTTCATTACCCCTGGCTGTTCGGGCTGCTCGACGAGCTTGGCTACGAGGGGTGGGTCGGTTGCGAATATCGGCCCCAGTTCTCCACCCGTGAGGGCCTGGCCCGTTGGTTTGGGCCCTGGCGCCCCAGGCCCTGAGACTCGGGCACAATAGCGGTTTTGCCGGAGCGAGCGCGATGGTCGCCGCCGTTTATCAGACCGAGCTTCAATCCCTGCCGCTGATCGGTCGCGGCAAGGTCCGCGACAACTACGCCGTGGGCGAGGATCGGCTCCTGATCGTCACCACCGATCGTCTCTCGGCCTTCGACGTGGTGATGGCCGAACCGATTCCGGGCAAGGGGCGCGTTCTCAACCGGCTCACCCTCTTCTGGCTTGCCCGGCTCGGCGATGTGATTCCGAACCACCTGCTCGATATCGCGCCCGAGCAGGTCGTTACTGCCAGCGAGCATGCGCAGATCGCTGATCGATCCATGGTGGTGAGACGGCTCGAGCCGATTCTCGTCGAGGCGGTCGTCCGTGGTTATCTCATCGGTTCGGGCTGGAAGGACTACCAGTCGAGTGGTGCGGTCTGTGGCATCCGCCTGAAGCCAGGCTTGCGGATGGCCGAGCAGCTCCCGGAGCCAATCTTCACACCGGCGGCCAAGGCGGCGCTGGGCGAACATGACGAGAACATCGATTTTGACGACATGGTCGCGCGTATCGGCGCGCCGCTCGCCGAGCGGATTCGCGCGGTCAGTCTCACGCTGTACCAGCGCGCGAGCGCTTACGCCGCGACTCGAGGGATCATCATCGCCGACACGAAATTCGAGTTCGGCCTCGATCGCGAGGGACGGCTCTACCTGATGGACGAGGTGCTGACCGCCGATTCGTCCCGCTTCTGGCCAGCCGACCACTATGAGGTCGGTATGTCTCCACCGTCCTTCGACAAACAGTTCGTCCGTGACTACCTCGAGACGGTCCCCGGATGGGGCAAGCGCCCCCCGCCGCCGCCCTTGCCCGATGAGGTTATCGAGCGCACGGCCGCCAAGTACCGCGAGGCGCTCGCGCGGCTCGCCGATCAGCAACTCGATTGAGCAACAGGACGGCAACACGATGACCCAAGGATCGCAGGCTGCCGCTCGCGTCGGCGTGGTGATGGGCTCCTCGAGTGACTGGGAGGTCATGCGCCATGCGGTCGCTGTCCTCGAACAGTTTGGCGTGGCGTACGAGGCACGGGTTGTCTCGGCCCATCGGATGCCCGATCAGATGTTCGAGTATGCGCAGAGCGCGCGCGCGCGCGGACTCGAGGCGATCATTGCGGGAGCCGGTGGCGCAGCGCATCTGCCTGGCATGATCGCGGCGAAGACCATCGTGCCGGTGTTTGGGGTGCCCGTGCCCTCCAAGTATCTCCGAGGTGAGGATTCCTTGCTCTCCATCGTGCAGATGCCTAAAGGCATTCCGGTGGCGACGTTTGCGATCGGCGAGGCCGGTGCTGCCAATGCGGCCCTGCACGCGATCGCCAATCTCGCGTTTCGGGACGCCGCGCTCGCGACTCGGCTTGAGGCTTTTCGAGCCGAGCAGACCGCAGCCGCTCAGGCGATGGCCCTGCCCCTTTCGCCGGCGGTATGAGTTCGGCCTCGTCCTCTGGGAGAGTCCCGGGCGCTGCGCTGAACAGCCCCTTGCCGCCGCTCACATGGCTGGGTCTGCTGGGCGGTGGTCAGCTCGGTCGAATGTTCACGATGGCTGCACAATGCCTCGGCTATCGCGTCTGCGTGCTCGACCCTGATGGCGCGAGTCCTGCAGGAGCGGTGGCCGACCGACACCTGCGCGCCGCCTATGATGATCCGTCGGCGCTGGGTGAGCTCGCAGGCTTATGCCCGGCCGTGACCACCGAATTCGAAAATGTCCCTGCCGGATCGCTCGACTTTCTGGCCCGACATTGCAGGGTCAGCCCCTCGGCGAGGGCTGTGTCGGTGGCCCAGGATAGGGTGGCTGAGAAAGCCTTCGTTCGCGGCTGCGGGATCGCGACGGCACCCTACATCGAAGTGCACCAGATGTCTGACCTCGACGCCTGCGAGGCTGCCCTTTTCCCTGCCATCTTGAAAACTGCGCGTTTGGGTTATGACGGCAAGGGTCAGGTTCGAGTGGCTGATCGCGCGGCAGCGCGCTCGGCCTTCGCGGCGCTGGGCGAAGCGACCTGCGTCCTCGAAAAACAACTCGAACTCGATTTCGAGGTGTCGGTGCTGCTCGCGCGTGATTTTCAGGGTCGCACCGCCGTCTGGCCGATCGCCCGCAACGAGCACCGGGCGGGGATCCTGTTCAGCTCGGCGGTCCCCGCTGTCTTGACGGACGGACTCGCCGAAGCGGCGCGCGCTGCGGCGCGACAGATCGCCGAAGGACTCGATTATGTGGGGGTGCTCTGCGTGGAGTTCTTCGTATTGCGCGACGGGTCGATCTGCGTGAACGAGATGGCGCCGCGCCCTCACAATTCTGGCCACTGGACGCTTGATGGGAGTGTCACCAGCCAGTTCGAGCAGCAGGCCCGGGTCCTCGTCGGTCTTCCGCTTGGTGACACACGGATGCTCGCAGGTTCGGCCCTGATGCTGAACCTTCTGGGCGACTTGTGGTTTGCAGGGGCTCCAGCCCATGTTTCTGGCGAGCGCGCTGCGCGCACTGAGCCCCGGGAGCCAGACTGGGCCGGCGCCCTTGCCGAGCCCTCGGCAAAGCTCCATCTCTACGGCAAGGCGCAGGCCCGACCCGGCCGCAAGATGGGGCACCTCACGGTGCTCGCCGACGAGGCCACGCAGGCCCGTCTGGGGGCTGCCCGCGTTGCAGCCGTCCTGGGTCTCGCGATGTGAGGCGTACCATCCTGATGCCCCCCGTGTACCGCTTGACGCGCCGGTCGTGAGGCGCCGATGCCTGGTCCGATACCCGCGAGCCCAGCGTCGATCGAACAGGCCGCCCGCCACTTGATCGAGGGCAGGCTCGTTGCCTTTCCGACCGAAACCGTCTACGGCCTCGCGGCTGATGCAAGCAACCTTCAGGCAGTCGCGGCGATCTACCGCCTGAAGGGTCGACCCGCCGACCACCCATTGATCGTGCACACGGCCGATCGCGAGCGCGCCCGTTGGTGGGCTGCTTGGAATGATCGCGCCGAGCGCCTGGCCGCGGCGTTCTGGCCGGGCCCCCTCACGGTGATCCTGCAGCGCGCGGCTCATGCGCCGGACGCGGCCTGTGGGGGGCAAGGGACGATCGGTTTACGAGTGCCCTCGCATCCAGTGGCTCGCGCCTTGCTGGAGGCCTTCCATCGGCTCGGCGGTCGAGGTCTCGCAGCGCCATCGGCCAATCGCTTCGGGCGTGTGAGTCCGACCACCGCGCAGCATGTGATCGACGACCTCGGTCTGGAAGCACCGCTGATCCTCGATGGCGGGGCGTGCGGTGTCGGCCTCGAGTCGACGATCATTGATCTGTCACGGGCACAGCCCGCGTTGCTGCGACCGGGTGGCATCGAGGCCGCCGCAATCGAGGCCTTATTGGGCGAGTCGCTTGCGCTCTCGGGCGCGGACGCCCCGAGGGTCTCGGGCTCGCTCGCCGCTCACTACGCACCGACTCGACCGCTCGAGCTCTGCGCTTCGCAGGCTCTCGCCGCGCGACTGGCTGACTTGTGCAAGCGCGGCCTGCGGGTCGTTGTTTGGTCGCACGAACGACCGACGCGCGAAGCCTGGCGCTGGTGGCCCATGCCCACCGATCCCGCCGACTGCGGTCGACAGCTTTTCGCCCAATTGCGCGAGATGGATGCTAGTGGCGCGGATTGTCTGCTGATCGAGGCCCCGCCCGATGAGCCGCAGTGGCTCGCGGTGGCCGACCGGCTGCGGCGGGCCGCCACTGGCGCCGGCCGATTCGATGAGGCCGAATCTCAGCGGCTATGAGCCGGATCGGTCAGAGTTCTTTTCAGGGCGGTGGATCGTTTCGTCGGGCCGCGGACCTGAACGAGGCCCCGGGCCGCGTCGTCGAGGACCTGCGATAGCCGCACGGGCAGACTGGCGAGGCCCTCGAGCTGTCGCAGGGCGGATGGCAGCGCGGCGAGTTGAGCCAGACAACGACTGCGAATTCCACTCAGCGGCTCGGGCGCACTCAGGCGGCGCCCCTGTTGCATCACCGGCCGCAGCAGCGCTTCAGTGCGCAGTCGTGCTGGGCGACGAGGTTTTTCCCCCAGCAGGCTGATTTCGTCGACCTCCATCAGGCCCGATGCCTGGTAGCTGCGCCAGACCTGTTTACAACCGGGGAGCGTAGCCTTGCCCGGTGAGCGCTTGACGGTCGGACGGCCAGCGTACTCCACCAGCTTGTAGGCGCAGTCGAGCGCGGCATGATCGTTCGAGGTCGTCAGGGCTGTCCCCACGCAAAAGACATCGATCGGTGCGGCAAGGGCCCTCAGCCCGGCGATTCGCCATTCATCGAGATTGCCGCTCGCCAGAATCTGTGTGCTTCGCAAGCCCGCCTCATCGAGGATGGTCCGTACCAATCGTGACTCCGGTGCGAGGTCGCCGCTATCGATCCGTACGCCGCGCAACGCGATACCCCGGCGGGCCAGGCTCTGGGCGACCGCCACCGCCCGGTGTGCACCCTGCGCCAGATCGTAGGTGTCGATCAGCAGCACGACGTTGTCCGGGTTGGCTTCGGCGAAGTGTTCAAACGCGAGCGCATCTGCCTCGTGAGCCTGGACGAATGAGTGCGCCATCGTCCCGCTCACGGGGATGCCGAAGACCCGGCCGGCAAGCGCGTTCGACGTCGCGCTGAAGCCTGCGATGAAGGCCGATCTCGACGCCAACAAGGCCGCTTCGGCGCCGTGCGCCCTGCGAAGGCCGAATTCGATCAGTTGTGCGTTGCCTGCAACCAAGGTGCAGCGCGCAGCCTTGCTCGCGACCAGTGTCTGATAGTGGATCAAGTTCATCAGCCGGCTCTCGAGGATCTGAGCCTGCATGATCGGGGCCGTGACCCGGAGCACCGGTTCGTTGGCAAAGACCAGACTGCCCTCGGGCGCGGCAGTCACCTCGCCCGTGAAACGCAGCTCAGCCAGCGCCTTCAGGAAATCCGGTGTGAAGCGGCCGATCGAGGCTAACCATCGAAGTTCGTCCGCCTCGAAGCCGAAGGACTCGATCCAGTTCAGCGCAGCCTCGAGTCCCGCGCACACCAGGAAGGAGCGGCCCGGGGGTAAGCGCCGGAAGAACAGCTCGAAGGAGGCCTGTCCGTGCATGCCATGATGGTGGTAGGCCTGCAGCATGCTCAATTGATAAAGATCGGCAAGCAGGGCGCTCTTTTCCGGTTCGCAGGTCCAGGCGATTGGAGGGGTCGGTTGGTCCATCGGACCGATGATCGACGGGCCGCGCGAGCGGGTCTTGATCTTTCTGTCCATCCCCGCCGATCGGGCGATCACGGATCAGCCTGAACCACGGTTCATTGATCCCGCGCAGCAACGGGCGATAATGTTGGCATGCCCGATCCCGTCGGGTTCGTCATCAGGGGAACTTGCATGAAGACCTACGCCCACCTGCACGACCTGCGAGCACTGGTCGGTCAAGAGATCGGCATCAGCGATTGGGTCTTGGTCGACCAGGAGCGGATCGACCGTTTTGCCCAGGTGACGGGTGATCTGCAATGGATCCACATCGACGTCGAGCGTGCTGCGCGGGGACCCTATGGGACGACGATTGCCCATGGGTTCCTGACCCTCTCGCTCGTACCGATGTTTTTGCAGTCAGCGATCGCGATCGCTGACGTTCGCATGAGCGTGAATTACGGTCTGAACCGGGTCCGCTTTCCAGCGCCAGTCCCGGCCGGTAGCCGGCTGCGCGCCCGGCTGAAGCTGATCGACTATACGGAGCTCGGCGAAGGCGGGGCCCAGATCGTCATCGAGTCGACTGTGGAGCGCGAGGGTGCTGAGCGCCCCGTCTGCGTGGCCGAAACAGTCAGTCGCCGGTACGTTTGAATCGACCATGTCGCCATCTTCGTTTCTGCTGCTGCAGCGTCTGCTGCCCAAACGTCTGTTGACCGAGCTGCTTGGTGCTTTGTCGGGGGTGAGGGGCGGTGCAGCGACGCGTTGGGCGATCCGCCGCTTCATCGCGCGCTACGGGGTCGAGATGGACGAGGCGCTTGATCCGGATCCAGCGGCCTATGCGACCTTCAATGATTTCTTCACGCGGCCGCTGGCTCCGGGTGCCCGTCCGCTCGCGTCCGGCCAATGGCTCTGCCCGGTTGATGGTGCGGTCAGCCAGTGCGAGCTGATCGCGGATCAGTCCCTGCTACAGGCGAAGGGGCACCATTATCGGCTAGCCGCCTTGCTGGCCGACGAGACGCTTGCAGCCCGATTCGATGGGGGGGCTTTTGCCACCCTCTATCTCAGCCCGCGTGACTACCATCGCATCCACATGCCGATCTCGGGCCGGCTGATCTCGATGACTCACATTCCCGGTTCGCTCTACTCGGTCAATCCGACGACGGTCGAAGGTATTCCGGACCTGTTCGCCAGGAACGAACGGCTGGTCTGCCTCTTCGAAGGCCATGGGCTGCCGTTCGTGATGGTGCTGGTGGGTGCGACCATCGTCGGCCGCATTGCGACGGTTTGGCATGGAGTGGTCAACGCGCCGAGGGTCGGTGGGGTACGCACATGGCGCTACGATGCGCAGTCCGTCGAGCTCGCTCAGGGTGCCGAAATGGGGCGGTTCCTGCTCGGGTCGACGGTGATCCTGGTGGCGCCGGCGACGCTGGCGTCCGCCTGGCCGAGATGGCCAGCGGGTCGTCCGGTTCGGCTGGGTGAAGCGATGATCGCCTGAGACGGCGGCTCAGCGACCCGCTCCTGGCGGCATCCGCCAGGCAATCAACGCGCCTGTGGCTGAGCTCACCGAGATCACTCGAAAGGTCAATTGAAACGCGGCGCCGAGTGTTACCGCGTCGGCACCCGAGGCCACCGCTGCGCGCAGGACCTCCGCGCCACCCGAGCCCGCGAGACCGAGCGAGGCGAACAGGATCGCCGTCAGCATGGCGACGCCGACCGCTCCACCCAGGGTTCGGCAGAGGGCTCCGGTTGCGGTGGCCACGCCCATCTGCGACCGGGGAACGCTGCCCTGGATCACGACCAGACCGGTCGGTAACGCCAGGCCCAAAGTGAATCCCGAGAGGACCATCACGCCCGTGACCAGCCAGCCGGCGTCGGCGCTCACCAGGGACAACGCGAGTGTCGCTAGGCTGTTACCGAGCAAGCCTGTCGCCATCAGCCGGGATAGTGACAGGCCTCGCACCATCATGCGTCCGGCAACCATCGCACCGATCGGCGTGGCGAGAGTGAACGGAAGCATACGCAGTGCAACCTGTTCGAGGCCGATCCCGTGCAGTGACTGCAGCCACAGCGGCAGCAGTACGATTTGCCCCAGCATCGAGAAGAACACCAGGAAGAGGATGATCATCGAACCACGCACCACGGGGTGGGCAAGCAGCGACAGTGGGATCAGCGGGTCGGGCGCATGCCGCTCCCTGAGGCCGAAGAGCGCGAGGATCACCAGACCTGCGGCGAATAGGCCCAGCGACACCGGGTCGGTCCAGCCCGCGCTTCGACCCAGTCGGGTCAGTCCGATCATCAGCGTGCCGAGCCCTGCCGCGAGCAGCAGCCCGCCGGCGAAATCGATCGGCAAGGGCCGGCGCGGGTTGACCGGCAGGCGGGCCAGTGCCCTGCGTGCCAAGAAAAATGCGATCAGACCGAAGGGCAGGTTGACGAGGAAGATGGCGCGCCAGGAGAGGTATTCCGTCAGCAGTCCTCCGATCAGCGGCCCGACGATCGACGCGGTCGCGAAGACGCTGGAGGGGTAGGCCTGGTAACGACCGCGCTGCGCACCCGGGGCAACGTCGGCGATTGAGGCTTGTACCAGCCCGATCAGTGCGCCGCCGCTCACGCCTTGAAAGACGCGACAAGCGATCAACTGCGGCATGGTTTGGGAGATCGACGCGAGCAGTGAGGCAACGAAGTACAGGACCAGCGCCGACGCCATGACCGGCCAGCGGCCGTAGAGATCAGAGAGCTTGCCGTAGATCGGCGTTGCGATGGTCGAGGCAACCAGATAACCCGACATCACCCAGGGCATCAGGTCGAGGCCACCGAGGTCCCGGCCCATTGCGAGCAGCGACATCGAGATCAGCGTCTGATCGACGGCAGCCAGAAAGAGCGCGAGCATTAACCCGAGGACGATCCGAGTGATCTCCTCGTGGCTCAGTTGCAGGATGGGCGCCGGGGGCGGCGTGGGTGTCGTTGACACCTTGGGGCCTTCGGCGCGAGGCTCAGAAGAACGCCTGCAGCCCCGTCTGCGCGCGGCCGAGGATCAAGGCATG
>CAZAVT010000045.1:0-14473 GCA_964488395.1 uncultured Burkholderiaceae bacterium
TGCGCGCGAACCCGGCGACGATGAGCTGTGGCAGGCGCTCTCGGTTGCCGCGCTCGATGACCACGTGCGCAACCTGCCGGGCGGGCTCGACGCCGAAATCGGCGAGCGCGGCACGAAGCTCTCGGGCGGGCAGCGACAGCGACTGGCGATTGCCCGCGCCGTCTTGAAGGATGCGCCGATCCTGCTGCTCGATGAGGCGACTTCGGCGCTCGACAGTCAGACGGAGCGAGCCGTTCAGCAGGCGCTTGAGCGGGTCATGAGCGGACGTACGACGCTTGTGATCGCGCACCGTCTCTCGACCATTGAACGAGCCGACCGCATCCTGGTCCTTGAGGCCGGGCGTATCATCGAGGCCGGATCCCATCAGCAGTTGATCGCCCGGCAGGGCGCTTACGCGCGCCTGCTCAAGCTTCAGCAATCCGACCCGCAGGAGCCGACGCCATGAGTGTGTCTTCCGAACGATTTCCGATGGTTCGCGCGATCGAGGATTGCCCCGAGGACATCCGGACGACCATTCTCGCCGTTCAGGAAAAAAGTGGCTTTGTTCCCAATGTGTTCCTCATGCTCGCGCGTCGTCCGGCGGAGTTCAGGGCTTTTTTCGCCTACCACGACGCGCTGATGTTGCGAGAGTCGAGTGGCCTCACCAAGGCCGAGCGAGAGATGATCGTGGTGGCGACCAGCGCCGTCAACGACTGCCTCTATTGCGTGGTTGCCCACGGGGCGATCCTGCGGATCTATCGCAAGGACCCGCTGGTGGCCGATCACCTCGCCACCAATTGGCGCAAGGCGGCGCTGAGCCCGCGCGAGCAGGCGATGATCGCCTTTGCGCTCAAGGTTGCAAGCCATTCGCAGGAGATTGAGGACGCCGATCTCGATCGACTCAGTGGACAGGGTTTCAGCCGCGAGGATATCTGGGATATCGGTTCGATCGCCTCGTTTTTCGCGTTGTCGAACCGGTTGGCCAATTTTTCGGGTCTGATGCCCAATCCCGAATTCCACCTGCTCGGTCGGCTGCCCCGACCAGCACGCTGAGGCGGGTCATGGATCCGATGATCATCGATGACGCACGCAGTGACTCGGCGCGTCGGATCGCGACCGTCTGCTATGCCCTCTACGCACTGTCGTTTCTGGTCGGCATCACGGCGATCGCCGCGATCATCCTGGATTACATCAAGCGCGAAGATGCCCGCGGGACTTGGGTGGAGAGCCATTTCACCTGGCAGATCCGGACCTTCTGGATTGGCCTGATGCTCTCCCTGATGTTCTGGCTGCTGAGCTTTATCCTGATCGGCATTCCACTACTGATCGCGCTCTACATTTGGATGATTTATCGCGTCGTCAAGGGCTGGCTGCGCCTCTACGAGGGCCGGGCGGTCAGCGCCGAGCGGATGCTCTGAATAGGCGCGCGGCTGAGTCCGCGCCGCTTCAGAGCAGCACGATGTCGTATTGCTCCTGAGAGTAGAGCGTCTCGACGTGCAGGCTCACCTGCCGGCCGATCGTGTCACACAGCTGCGCTAGTGCGGCGGCTTCTTCCTCGAGCAGCAAGTCGACCACACTCTGAGCCGCTACGATGCGGAATTCGCGGGGACTGAACTGACCGGCCTCGCGCTGGATTTCGCGCAGGATTTCGTAGCAAACGGTACGCGCCGTCTTGATCTGGCCGCGACCGGAGCACATCGGACAGGGTTCGCAGAGCTGGCGGGCCAATGACTCACGGGTACGCTTGCGGGTGATCTCGACCAGTCCGAGCGAGGTGAGACCACTGATGGTCACGCGGGTGCGGTCGCGCTCGACCGCCTTGCGCAGTTCGGCGAGCACTGCCGTGCGGTGACCTGGGTCCTCCATGTCGATAAGATCGACGACGATGATTCCACCGAGATTTCGCAAGCGCATCTGGCGCGCGATGGCGTGCGCAGCCTCGAGGTTGGTGCGGTAGATGGTGTCAGCAAAATTCCGTCCGCCAACGTAGCTGCCAGTGTTGACGTCGATGGTGGTCATGGCTTCGGTCTGATCGATGACAAGGTAGCCACCAGACTTGAGGTCGACGCGGCGCGCCAGCGCCTGCACGATCTCGGCCTCGACACCGCGCAGTTCGAAAAGCGGCCGATCGGAACTGTGCAGGCGCAATCGGCCACTGAGCGAGGGTAGGTAGGTCGATGCAAACGCGCGCATCGAATCGAGCGCTTCGGGCGAGTCGATAAGGATGGCTGTCGTTGCCTCGCTCGCGACGTCGCGCAGGACGCGGCGGGTCAGGTCGAGTTCCTGGTAAATGAGCGCAGGAGCGTGTCGGCGCTTGGCTTCCTCCTGGATCTTGATCCAGCACAACCGGAGATAGTGGATGTCGGCCTCGAGTTCGCTCTGCGTGGCCGCCTCGGCGAGCGTGCGGACGATGAATCCGCCGCGCTCATCGGCCGGTACCAGCGCCTGAAGGCGCTGGCGCAGCGCCTGGCGCTCCTCCTCGTCGGTGATGCGCTGGGACACCCCGATCATCGGCTCTTGCGGCAGATAGACCAGCATCCGTCCCGCGATGCTGAGTTGGGTGGCGAGCCGAGCCCCCTTGGTGCCGGTTGGATCCTTGATCACCTGAACCAACAGGGTTTGACCTTCGAATAACAGTTTCTCGATGGGTACCGCGGGTCCGCCAGGAGTGGACGGGCTGCGGGATTGCCATAGATCAGCGACATGAAGGAAAGCCGCGCGCTCCAGGCCGATATCGACGAAGGCGGACTGCATGCCCGGAAGCACGCGTGAGACCTTGCCAAGGTAAAGGTTGCCAACGAGGCCGCGCAGCGCGGTGCGCTCGATCTGCAAATCCTGGATCGATCCCTGTTGCAGGAGCGCAATGCGCGTCTCGTGCGGCTTATGATCGACGAGGATTTCCTCGTTCATGGCGCATCGTTCCTGCCGGCTCGACGCAGCAGCTGCAAGGTCTCATAGAGCGGTAGCCCCACGATCCCGGTGTAGCTACCTTCGATACGCCGGACGAATTGAGCAGCGCCGCCCTGGATGGCGTAAGCGCCCGCCTTGTCCAGGGGTTCGCCGCTCGCCACGTAGGCATCGATCGCGGCTCGCGAAAGACGTGCGAAGCTGACCCGCGACACGGTGATGCACTGATCGATGCGCGATGGTCCTCGGGCCAGAGAGACCGCGGTCAGCACGCGATGGCTGCGGCCCGATAGATGCTGCAGCATCCGCACGGCGTCTTTCTCATCGACTGGTTTGGTCAGGATGGTGCCACCGACGGCGACGGTGGTGTCGGCGCTGAGTACGGGCGCTTTCTGGAGTCCGCGGCGCAGCATTCGCGCCCAGCCGGCTTGCGCCTTGGCCAGCGCCACACGTTGGACGTACTGGGTGGGCGATTCGCCACGGCGGACATGTTCAAGCGCCTCTGCGTTTTCGTCCTGATCGGCGATCAGTAGTTCGAAGCGCACGCCGGCCTCGCGCAGCAGTGCCTGACGGCGCGGACTGGCCGACGCCAGGTAGATGAGGGGGGAGAGTGTGTTCATCGGGATGGCCGTGCGTTCAGTCCCGATGATAAGGGTGACCGCTCAGGATCGACCAGGCGCGATACAACTGTTCAGCGAGGAGCACCCGCACCAGCGGGTGTGGCAGGGTCAGGCTGGACAGTCTCAGGATCTCGGCGGCTTCCTCGCGCAGCGCAGGGTCCACGCCGTCGGGCCCGCCAATGATGAGGGCGACTGGCTGCGCCTGCTCACGCCAGCGAGCGAGCCGGCTCGCGAACGTCCGGGTGTCGAGATCGCGTCCCCGTTCGTCGAGCAGCACTCGATGGGCACCGGCTGGCAGGGCTGCGCGGATCCGCTCGGCCTCGCGTTCGATCCACTGACGGGCTGCACCGCCATTGTTTCGTGTCTCGGGTCGGACCTCGCGCCACTCGAGCGCGCAATCAGCTGGCATCCGCTTGGTGTACTCATCGACCGCCTGCGTGACCCAGGACGGCATCCGATTGCCGACCGCGACGATTCGAAGCCGCAAGCCTCAGGTCCTGACGGTGCCCGGCTTGCGGGCGGTGCTCGCCCGACGTGGGGCACGGCCGGGTGCCTTGGCAGTGGTCGCTGCGGGCGCGCTGAGCGCCTTGAGCCGGACCGGTTTTTGCCCCCATAGTTCCTCGAGCCGGTAATAGGCTCGGATCGCTGGCTGCATGATGTGGACGACGATATCACCCAGGTCGACCAGTACCCACTCGCCGGTTTCCTCGCCCTCGACCGCGATCACCGTACCGCCCGCTTCCTTGACTCGGTCGCGCAGGTGAGCGGCGAGTGCGCGGGTTTGCCGATTGGAGGTCGCGGTGGCAATCACGACTCGGTCGAATAGCTCGGTCTGAGCGGTGGTGTTGAAAACCTGGATATCCTGGGCCTTGATGTCGTCGAGTGCTTCGGCGACGATGCGCTGGAGCTTGCGCAAATCCATGAGTCGGTCAGTCCTTTCAGGTGGCAGGCCGGGCTGGCCGGTAGAGGCCTTCTCGCTCAATATAGTCGAGAACGGGTCGTGGGAGCAGTTCTGCCGGTCGGTCACCGCTTAGCAGCTGCTCGCGCAACCGGGTGGCCGAGACTGGGACAAAGGGCATCCCGAAGAAAACGATCGAGCCGCCGGGCGCATCGGGCAGGGCGTCTCGACCGTGCAGCGAAACCAGCTCCTCGACCGCATCGGGCAATCGCGCAAGGCTCACCCGCTCTCGGCGGGTCACCGCGATGTGGGCCTGCAGTAGCAACTCACGGTAGCGGTGCCAGGTGGCGAGGTTGCGTAGCTGGTCGCTGCCCAGGAGCAACACCAACAAAGCGTCGGGGCCGAGCTCGGCGCGCAGCTCCTGGAGCGTATCGACCGTGTAACTGTTGCCACTGCGGCGCACCTCGCGATCATCGATCACGAAACCGGGCCGCTGGGTGATGGCCCGACGAACCATCTCCAAGCGATGACCGGCGGGCGTGGCCGTATCGCTTTTTTGCCAGGAAATGCCGGTTGGGAGAAATCGGATCTCGTCAAACCCGAAGGCGACCTGCGCCGAGCGTGCGAGCGCCAGGTGACCGACATGGATCGGATCGAAGGTGCCGCCCAGGATGCCGACTCGGCGGCGTGTGCTCGTCATCTCATGTCCAGTCGCGCGCCCGCAGGTAGTCGTAGAGGCGGGCCTCGTCGGAGCCCGGCGCGGGCTTCCAGTCGTAGCGCCATTGCGCAAGCGGTGGCATCGAGCACAGGATCGACTCTGTACGCCCGCCCGATTGCAGACCGAAAAGCGTACCGCGGTCAAAGACGAGGTTGAACTCCACGTACCGCCCCCGTCGGTAGAGCTGAAAATCACGCTCGCGCTCGCCCCACGGTATCGCCTTGCGGCGCTCGACGATCGGCACGTAGGCGCCCACGAAGGCATCGCCCACACTGCGCATCATCGCGAAGGACTGGTCAAAACCTGGTTCGCTCAGGTCATCGAAGAAGATGCCGCCCACGCCCCGAGCCTCTGCGCGGTGCTTGAGATAGAAATATTCATCACACCACCGCTTGAAGCGGGGATGCCAGTCTGCACCAAAAGGGTCCAGGCTCGCCTTGCAGCTCCGGTGGAAGTGCCGGACGTCGTCTTCGAAGGGGTAGTAGGGCGTGAGGTCCATGCCACCGCCGAACCACCAGATCGAGTCCTCGCCCGGCTGATGGGGCTTGGCCATGAAGAAGCGGACATTCAGATGGACGGTCGGAACATAGGGGTTGCGTGGATGGATCACCAGGGAGACGCCCATCGCCTCGAATGCCCGGCCCGCGATGCCGGTGCGATGAGCGCTCGCCGAGGCCGGGAGCCGATCGCCACGTACCTGCGAGAAGAGGACCCCACCCCGCTCGATCACTGCACCGCCCTCGATCACCCGCGAAATACCGCCGCCGCCCTCGGGCCGTTCCCAGGCGTCGCGGATGAAGCGCCCGCCGTCAGCCGTCTCGAGCGCGCCCACGATCGAATCCTGAAGCCCCGTCAGGAAGTCGCGCACGGAGTCGAGCGTCTCGGTCGGATCGCGGTGGTTCGGCTGCGTTGGCGATGACATCGGTGGTCTCCTCTGAAACTGAGCGGCGCTTCAGCTGCGACCGGACCGGTGAAGCGCCCGGTGGCCGATATCGCGGCGAAACTGCATCCCGTCAAAGGAAATGCCCTCGATCGCCCGGTAGGCGTTCGATTGGGCGGCACGCACTGAATCGCCGAGTCCAGTGACGCACAGCACCCGGCCGCCGGCGCTCACGACCGCGTCGTTGCGCACGGCTGTTCCAGCATGGAAGATCAGTGCATCACCACCGCCGTGTGCGACGCCTGCCGCGAGCCCGCTGATCGCATCGCCGCTGCGCGGCGCTTCGGGGTAGCCTGCGGCTGCCCGCACCACGCCCAGCGCGAACCGGCGGTCCCAGTCAATGCTGGCCTGATCGAGCTGGCCCGCGATTGCCTGTTCGACAGTCTTGGCAAAGTCGCTGCGGATCCGCGCCATCAGTGGTTGGGTCTCGGGGTCGCCGAGCCGGCAGTTGAACTCCAGGGCGCGGGGCTGGCCTTTTGCGTCGATCATCAAGCCCGCGTACAGGAACCCGGTGTAGGGCGTGCCCTCGGCCGCCATCCCTTCGACGGCGGGTCGGATGATCTCGCGCAGGACTTTGGCGTGGATCTCTGGCGTCACCAGCGGTGCCGGCGAGTACGCCCCCATGCCCCCGGTGTTGGGGCCGAGGTCCGCGTCGAGCAGTCGTTTGTGATCCTGACTGCTCGCGAGCGGCAGGATGTTGCGGCCATCGACCATCACGATGAAGCTCGCCTCCTCGCCGGCGATGAACTCCTCGATCACGACCCTGGCGCCCGCCTCGCCCATCCGGTTGTCCACCAGCATGTGGTCGATCGCCTGGTGGGCTTGCTCGAGGGTCGTCGCGACCACCACGCCCTTGCCGGCGGCCAGTCCGTCGGCCTTGATCACGATCGGTGCGCCCTGTTCGTCCACCCAAGCGTGTGCGGCCCCCGCCTCGCTGAAGCTGCGGTGGCGAGCCGTCGGGATCCGGTGCCGGATCATGAAGTCCTTGGCGAACTCCTTGGATGACTCGAGTCGAGCAGCGGCACGGGTCGGCCCGAAGACCTTGAGCTTGCGTTCACGAAAGAGATCGACCAATCCGGCGGCCAGTGGACCTTCAGGCCCAACCACGGTAAACGCGATCCGCTCACGCGCTGCGAAGTCGGCGAGGGCGTCGATGTCGGTCATCGGCAAGTTTTCCAGGCCGGGCTCACGGCCTGTGCCTGCATTGCCTGGAGCGACATAGACGCGCTGGACATTGGGCGACTGGGCCAGGCGCCAGGCCAGCGCGTGCTCTCGCCCGCCAGATCCGACAACGAGGAGTTTCATGGGCTTATTCGGCGGTGAGTAGGAAAACGGGAGACACGATCGCTCAGGCGGTCTCGTCAAATTCGACGTTGGTGTAGACCTGCTGGACGTCATCCAGGCCTTCGAGAGCGTCGATGAGCTTTTGCATCGTCAGGGCGTCCTCGCCCGTCAGGGTGCTGGTTGTTTGAGGCCGCATCGTGATCTCCGCGACGGCGGGCTTGAGTCCTGCCTTTTCGAGGGCGGCTCGGACGGTGCTGAAATCGCCGGGCTCGCAAATCACCTCGATCCCGCCTTCGTCGTCGGTGATCACATCCTGCGCGCCTGCGTCGATCGCGGCCTCCATGACCCGATCCTCGGAGGTACCAGGCTCAAACAGCATCTGACCGCAGTGCTGGAACATGAACGAGACCGATCCGTCGGTGCCCAGGTTGCCTCCGTGCTTGGCGAACGCATGGCGAACTTCGGCAACGGTGCGGACCCGGTTGTCGGTCAGGCAGTCGACCATCACCGCTGCCCCCGCGATGCCATAGCCCTCGTAGCGGACCTCATCGTAGTTGGCGCCATCAAGTCCGCCGGCGCCACGCTGGATGGCCCGCTGGACGGTGTCCTTGGACATGTTGGCTTCGGAGGCCTTGTCCATGGCCAGTCTCAGGCGGGGGTTGGCGTCTGGGTCTGCGCCTCCCAAGCGGGCCGCAACGGTGATTTCCTTGATGAGGCGAGTGAAGAGAGCGCCGCGTTTGGCGTCCTGTCGGTTTTTGCGGTGCTGGATGTTGGCCCATTTGGAATGGCCGGCCATGATGTCCCGTCCCTGTCGTGCCTGCTCGAAACCGCCTCGGCGGGTTTCTCAAGTCCGCACCTGCGATCGCGTGCCGGACGCCTGCTGCGTGCGCTTTAACCCTGCGCTTGCCCGTCTGGCCAGCATCGTGGTCGAATTCGGGCCCCACCAACCCTTGATTCTACCACCCGACCCGATGAGCCAATCACTGCCGATCGCGCATGGCGCGGGCGCTCCGATCGCCCTGGAGTCGGCACTTGCTAACCGGCATGGGCTGATCACCGGTGCCACCGGCACTGGCAAGACAGTGACCCTCCAGGTGCTCGCCGAGCGCCTGTCAGCCGCCGGTGTGCCGGTGTTCATGGCTGACGTAAAGGGCGACCTAACCGGGCTCGCTCAGCCGGCCGTCCTCTCGCCGCGCCTCCTGGAGCGGGTCGCCCGGATCGGCTGCGAGCCGCCGGTTCCGATCGGCATGCCAGTGGCGCTGTGGGATGTGCTGGGCGATCAGGGCCACCGATTACGGGCCACGGTGTCTGACCTCGGGCCCCTCCTCCTGGGGCGAATGCTGGGGCTCACCGAGGTCCAGCAGGGGGTACTGCAACTGATCTTCAAGGTGGCCGATGAGCAGGGGCTGCTGCTTCTCGACCTCAAGGATCTTCGGGCCATGTTGCAGTACGCAAGCGAGCATGCCCGCGAGCTTTCGGGGCAGTGGGGGCAGGTTTCGCGACCCTCGGTGGCGGCGATCCAGCGCGCCGTGCTCGCCCTGGAGGCTCAGGGAGCCGAGCGGTTCTTTGGCGAGCCGATGCTTGAGATCGACGACTTGATGCGGACCGATTCGGCGGGTCGAGGCGTGATCAATATTCTCGCCGCTGATCGATTGCTGGGTGCTCCCAAGCTCTACGCGACAGCGCTACTTTGGTTGTTGTCGGAACTCTTCGAGAACTTGCCCGAGGCGGGCGACCTCGACCGTCCCAAGCTGGTCTTCTTCTTCGATGAAGCCCATCTCCTGTTCAGCGATGCGCCCAAGGTGTTGGTCGATCGAATTGAGCAGGTGGTGCGATTGATCCGTTCCAAGGGCGTTGGCGTTTATTTTGTGAGCCAGAGCCCGCAGGATATTCCGGACGCGGTGCTTGGGCAGTTGGGTAACCGGGTACAGCACGCGCTGCGTGCGTTCACGCCGGCCGATCAGCGGGCCGTTCGTGCAGCCGCCGAGAGCCTGCGGCCCAATCCGCGCGTCGATGCGGTCAGGGTGATCGGTGAGCTCGCGGTTGGCGAGGCGCTCGTGTCGATGCTCGATTCGCAAGGCCGTCCGTCGATGGTCGAGCGGGGGTTCATCCTGCCCCCGGCCTCGCGTATCGGCCCTGTCAGCGCCGCCGAGCGCGCGGCGCTGATGGCGCAGTCGGGACTCGGACCGCGTTACGATCGCGAGATCGATCGCGAATCGGCTTATGAACGCCTGACCGGCGCAGGCCGGGGTGCGCCCGCCGAGGTCAGCCCGGTATCGGACGGGTCGACGATCGCCCGCCCCGGAGGTGGGCGAACGGCGACCGCTTCGGCTTGGAGCGCCTTGCTGTCCGGTGCAGCGCGCTCGATCGGCAGCACGATTGGCCGGGAGTTGATTCGAGGGCTTCTGGGTACGATGTCAGGTCGCAGGCGTCGCTAGCGAGTCCGCTCGTGATGCGTCGGGTCGAACAGGAATTTGTTTTTCACCAAGGAGTGAGCATGGTCAAGGCAGTCAGGGTGGAGGCGCCGGGTGGCGTCGAGGTGATGAAGCTGGTCGACGTCGATCTGCCCCCGCCGGCGAAGGGCGAGGCCCGGGTCGAGCATCGGGCAATCGGCGTCAATTTCATTGACGTCTATTTCAGGAGCGGTCTCTATCCGCAACCACTTCCCGCCGGACTGGGCAAGGAAGGGGCGGGCGTCGTGACAGCGGTGGGCGAGGGGGTGACTCACGTCAAGCCTGGCGACCGTGTTGCCTATTGTGACGGCCCTCCTGGGTCCTATGCCGAGGCGCGCAACATCGCCGCCTCGGTCCTCGTGAAATTGCCAGACGGGATCGATTTCGAGACCGCAGCGGCCATGATGCTCAAGGGACTCACCGTCCAGTATCTCTTTCGTCGCACCTATCCGTTGCAAAAGGGCCAGACGATCCTGTTCCATGCTGCAGCAGGCGGTGTGGGCCTGATCGCAATGCAGTGGGCGAAGGCGCTCGGCGTGACGGTGATCGGCACCGCGGGTTCCCGCGACAAGGCTGAGCTTGCAAGGGCGCACGGCTGCGATCACGTGATCCTGTACCGCGAAGAGAACGTCGTCGAGCGCGTCCGTGAGATCACCGGCGGCGCGATGGTGCCCGTGGTCTACGACTCGGTCGGCAAGGACACCTTTCAGATGTCGATCGACAGCCTGCAGCCCTTTGGCATGATGGTGAGCTTCGGTAACGCTTCGGGGCCCGTGGCCCCTGTTCCGCTGACGGCACTCAAGGGCTCGCTCTACATCACCCGGCCCTCGCTGATGCCCCACATTGCGCGACGCGAGAGCCTCGAGTCGATGTCGGCCGAATTGTTCGAGATGGTCCTGTCCGGCAAGGTGAAAATCAAGATTGACCAGCGGTATCGCCTGGCCGAGGTGGCCAAGGTACATACCGAGCTGGAGGGTCGCAAGACCACTGGCTCAACGGTGATGCTGCCCTGAACGAGGCGGCGGCCGCGCGAGCCCGTCGACTCGGCGCGCTCGCGCGACTTTACGGCGAGCCCGCGCTCGAGATCCTGGCGCGCTCCCAGGTGAGCGTCGTCGGGCTTGGCGGGGTCGGATCCTGGTGTGCCGAAGCCCTCGCGCGCAGCGGGATCGGGAAGATCACGCTGATCGATCTTGACCATATCGCCGAGTCCAATATCAATCGGCAGCTACCGGCGCTGTTGTCAACGGTCGGGGCGTCCAAGATCGAGGTCATGCAGGCGCGCATTGCCGACATTGCACCGGATTGCGTGGTGAGCCTGGTCGACGATTACGTGACCTCGGACAATGCCGCTGCACTCGTTCCCGAAGGGTCGTCGATCGTCGACGCCATCGACCAGCCGCGTGCGAAAGCTGCCCTCGTCGCCCTCGCGCAGGCGCGGCAGGTCCCGGTCGTGGTGTGCGGTGCAGCGGGAGCTCGCACCGATCCCCTGCGGTTGCGTCGACAAGACCTGGCGCTGATCCGTGGTGATGCGTTGCTGTCCTCGGTGCGAGCGCGTCTGCGGCGCGACTACGGGTTCAGCCGCCAGCTCGGCGTGCCCTTTGGCGTGACGGCGATTCATTCCGAAGAACCGCCGACGATACCCCGCGAGCCGGCGACCTGCGGGCCGCAGATAGCGCTTGCGGCGGGTGCACCAAGCTTACCGGGCGCACCGCTCGCCTGCGGCGGCTACGGTTCGTCGGTTGCGGTCACGGCGGCCATGGGCATGGCGGCTGCGTCGGTCATCCTGTCCGCGCTATTGGCCCGCGGCAGCCGGTGACAGCGACTTGCCGGATCGAGCGGGCAAACGCGGCGGTGGCCTAAGGTAGTTGCTCAGGTAGGCGCGCGCGAGGGTCTTGGCTTCGCCAGCGATGCGAGGGTCCTAGTCGGTTTCGGCGGCGTGCCAGTAATTGAGCAGCGCGATCGAGACCTCGACGAGGCAGCGTGAGGCGAGCTGGATCTGCGCGTCATCGACTGAGGCCCAGGGACGCAGGGCCTCGGCAAAGAGTGTCGCCAATTCGGCCCGGGCGGCTTGGTCGACCTCGTAAAGTTCCTGGGAGCTCAGCATCGCGCGCAGAACCACGATGGTGGAAGGAGCGAGCTGTCGGGCCTCGTAGGAGCGCTCGATCGCCGTGTCGAGCGCCGGTCGCCAGTCGGTCGCGTCGCTGATGGCGAGGATCGCCTCCCGCACGTGGTCCACCCGGATTTTCAGGTGGCGCTCGAAGAGGGCAAGCACCACGGAGTGCTTGTTCGGGAAGAACTTGTAGATCGAGGAGATGTTCACCCCCGATCGAGAAGCGATCAGATTGGTGGTCAGGGCAAGAATGCCCCGCTCGAGAAGAATCTGCTCGGCGGCATCGAGGACCCGGTCGAAGGTCACCTGCCCACGCCGTTGCAGTGGCTTGCGGCGCAACTGCAACACCGACCGCCCGGACGGCAGCAGTTCAGCTTCCTCCCCGACCCGACTAGCTGTTTTTGTGGTCATGCTTCGATCATGCAAACGACGGATTCCCCTGCAGTGTGCCACGACGGTGCGCAGGATCAAGCGCACCCTGCAGGGACCGTGGTAGATGACGAAACCGCCCTCCCAGTTTGGGTTCCGGCCCGACCCGAGTCCTCAGCGGTTTTCGTTGGTGAGCGCGCTGCGGATTTCCCGTAGTTTGGCCTTGAGCCGGTTGGCATGATCGGTTCCCATTCGCAACATCATTCGCTGACCGACCGAGCGGCGCTCGAGCCCTGGATCGGCGTACTCATGCAGCACGCGTGGCTGAATGAGTTCGATCGGCCCTGTCGGGTTAGGGGTCGCGAGCAGATCATCGATGGCCTCGACGACCCGATCATTGAAATGCCGATCGGGGTAACCGATGGCGCTGTATTCCTGCTGGAAAAGCGGGTAAAAGCGCTTGTAGAGCCCGACCACCCGGCGAACGTCGAGCGCCTCGGCCATTTTGACGAAATCCTCGTAACGGCGCGCGTTATCCGCGGCGATGAACCGGCCCTTGCCCTGCCTCTCGACCAACAGGGGGCCGCTTGTCGGGTTGACCGCGCGGTATTGCATCGACATCGAATCACCCGGCAGGTTGTCGATGGTGAGGACGACCCGCCGGACGACCTCGGAGGGCAGCGTAAAGCGCAGGATCTGCTCGCGGCCCGGTATCGAGGCAAGAGCGCTCGAGATGGCGCGGTCGGCCGCCGGTGCATCCAGCGTGGCAGTGCCCGGGTCGATGGGTCCGCTTCCGCCCAGTGAACGCTCGATCGGATAGCGGGCTGCGGAGGTGCCTGCGCCGCTGGCCGCCGCCGGCCCCCCTGTGCTGGCGCCTGCAGCGCCGGGGCTACCCGCGCGGGCGCCATCGGCCGCGCCCGGTGAAGCCATGCCGCCGGTTGCGGCATGGCCCGGAGGGACAGCGCCTGACCCTCGAGCGGGGTCCACGCCAGGACTGCCTGCGCTTCCCGCTGCACCGCTCGCCGCGGGTGAGGGTGGCGGTAATCCGGCCTTGGGCGCGGGGGTGACCGTGGCACGAGTGGGGGCGGGCGAGGCTGACTTCCAGAAATACCAGGCACCACCGACCAGGGCAATGAGCAGCAGTCCGAGTGCCCAGGGCAACCAACGACGGCCGCCGGCCTCGCGAGGGTCGTCGAAGGCGAACGGATCCTTGCTGACGGGCGCATTCATGAACAATCCTCCAGGCACTCGAATTTTCTGATCGAAGAAGGGTATCACTTGCCGCGCGCCCGACCGAAGGCATTGGCTGATGCTGCGCCAATGTTTTCGCGCAACCATTGATGGCCAGGCCGCTGGGTATGTCGGCTGTGCCACAGCAACTCAACGTGCACGGGTGGCATTTCAAAGGGAAGGGGGCGAACCACGAGCGCGTGCCGCATCCCGGTCGAAGCCATGAAGTGCCGGGGTAGCACAGTCAACAGATCCGAGCGGGCCACCACCTGGCCTGCGGTGAAGAACTGGTTGACCGTCAGGACGACCCGCCGGCGGCGGCCGAGATCGGCAAGCGCCTGATCGACGAAGCCAAACGGTCGGCCCGAGAAGCTCACGAGCAGATGTCGGGCGGCGCAGTAGGCCTCGAGTGTCAGCGGCAGGCTGGCCAGTGGATGGTCTCGACGCATCACACAGACATATTCGCTCGAGTAGAGCCGGCTGTGGCCGAACTGATCACCCCGCCCCTCTTGCGCCGCGAGGGTCAGCGAGGCGATGACCGCCGGGAAAAAACCGACCGCAATATCCACCTGTCCTTCTGCGAGCAGTGGCCGGGGGTCCCGTGTGGTGAGCGGCAAGACGCGCAGTGACACCCCCGGCGCAGCAGTTTCGGTCCGTTGCAGCAAAGACGGGATCAACAGGGTCGCGGTCGAGTCCGCCATGGCGAGCACGAAGCTCGCTTGGGCGGCGCGGGGGTCAAAGGCGGTGGGGGCGAGGGTCTCACGCAGCTGTTCCAAGGCCTGGCGGATCGCGGGGCCAATCGACAGCGCGTACGGAGTTGGCTCAACCCCATAGCCAGCCCTCGTGACCAGTTCGTCGCCCAGCGGAACGACGCAGGAGTAGGCCTGCATCCAGTCGTCCCATTCGCCCGCCGCGGGGCGGGGGCGCCACGGGACGTCGGCGCCTTCGCGCTGCCATCGCAGGCC
>CAZAVT010000046.1:0-6593 GCA_964488395.1 uncultured Burkholderiaceae bacterium
CTGCGATACGCCGCAAAAGCTCTGGCGGCTGCGCTGTCGTCAGTGGGCCGATTGGCCGGCCCTTCGGCACAAGAAGAAAGGTATCTGGCACACGACGACCTGGGGCGAGTACTACCAGCGCGCTCGCGCGCTGGCGCTCGCCATGCACGCCAAGGCCTTACAGAAGGGCCAAGCCATTGCGATCCTGGCCGACAATCGCCCGGAGTGGCTCTACGCCGATCTGGGCGCCCAGTGCCTGGGCCTGATGGCCGTTGGCGTCTACCCCACGGCCTCCAGTGATCAGCTCGCCCACATCCTCAACGACTGCGGGGCTCGCCTGCTGTTCGTCGAGAATCAGGAACAGCTCGTCAAGGCGCTTTCCGTGCGGGTTCGTTGCCCAGCGCTCGAGCGCATCGTGGTGATGGACCTTGAGGGCCTCAGGACGCTCCAAGATCCCATGGTCAGTGCCTTCGCAAAGTGGATGCAGGAGGGCCTCGCCCTCGCGCAAAGGCCCGCTGAAGCCGATCGCTTCGAGGCGAGCATCGATGCCGGTGATGGCGCGCAGATCGCGTTTCTGGTCTACACCTCGGGGACCACGGGCGCGCCCAAGGGCGCAATGGTCTCCAACCGCAATCTGGTCTTCCAGATTGCCGCTGCCCCGCAGTATCTGAATCTGCGCGTCCAGGACCGGACGCTATCGTTTCTGCCCCTCTGCCATATCGCCGAGCGTATCGGCACCGTTTACAACCCGCTAGCGCTCGGCTCAGTGGTGCACTTTCCGGAGGGTTCGGGGACGGTGTTGAACGACGCTCGCGAGGTACGCCCCCACCTGCTGTTCGGCCCTCCGCGGTTTTGGGAGAAGCTCCACTCCCAGGTGAGCCTCGCGATCGAGGATGCAATCCCGATGGCCCGATGGGTCTACCGGCGGGTGAGCGCCGAGGGCGCCTGGCTCGCGCAACGCCGTCTGGCCGGCGAGCCGGTGGCGCGCTGGCGAGCCTGGCGTTATCGCCTGCTGTCGACCATTGCCTTCGCCAATCTGCGCAGCTACCTCGGACTCGGGCAGGTGCGGACCGCGCTCACCGGCGCCGCGCCCGTCCCGCCTGAACTACTCAAGTGGTACATGTCGATCGGGATCGATCTGATCGAGTCCTACGGACTGACCGAGACCTGCGGATTTTGCACCGCGACCCCACCCGATCGCATCCGCATCGGTTTTGCCGGGGTCCGGGCGCGGGGCACCGAGGTACGGATTGGCGAGCAGGACGAGGTGCTGGTGCGCGGACCCAACGTGTTTGCCGGTTACTGGAATCTGCCTGAAAAGACCGCCGAGGCGATCGATGCCGAGGGTTGGTTGCACACGGGTGACTGCGGCGAGATCGATGCCGACGGTTACCTCAGGATCAAGGACCGAATCAAGGACATCATCATCACCTCGGGTGGCAAGAACATCACACCGAGTCTGATCGAGAGCCAGATCAAGTTCAGCCCCTACGTATCGGACGCGATCGTCATTGGCGAAGCGCGCCGATACCTGACCTGCCTCGTGATGGTCGATCACGACAATGTCGCCAAGTTCGCGCAAGACCGGCAGATCCCCTACACCGATTTTGCGAGCCTCACCCGCGCGCCGGAGGTCGTCGCGCTCATTGACGGCGAGATCCGCGCCGTCAATGAGCGACTTGCTCGGGTAGAGACCATCAAGGATTTTCGCTTGATCGCGCAACTGCTCACCGCCGAGGACGAGGAACTCACGCCGACCATGAAACTCAAGCGGCGCGTCGTCGCTGCAAAATATGCGGAGTTGATTGACACCATGTACTCTGACTGACCCAAGCGGACCGTGCATGACGCGGTCGACCCGAAGACCATCACGACAACAGGAACCAGAGGAGACCAAGATGAGGATCGACAAGCGACAGTGGCTGATCGGATGGGCCTGTGCGACGCTCCTGGCGAGCGCCGCGCAGGCCTCGGGCGTGAGCCGCAATGAGATCGTGATCGGGACCCATATGGACTTGTCCGGGCCGGTCGCAGCCGGCATGCCGCAATTGCGTAACGGCACCCAGATGCGTTTTGACGAGGCGAACGAAGCCGGTGGCATTCATGGCCGCAAGATCCGCTTCATCGTCGAGGACAATGCGAGCCAACCCCAGCAGGCGGTCCGTGCGGTCGACAAGCTGATTCGCAAGGACGAGGTGTTCGCGATCGTCAACCCTTTTGGTTCCGGGACCAATGCGGCGGTCGTCAAGCGCGCGGTCGACGAGGGGGTGATCTACTTCGCGCCTTGGGGCGCCTCGGCGGTGCTGCAGCAACTCGCCGGCCGCAACGCTCGCCTCTTCACCACCGTGCCTGACTATCACACCACCACGCAGCTCGGGCTTGGATGGCTGCTCGCGCAACATCCCGACATCCGCAAGGTCGGCTGGGTTTACATGGAGGGTCCTTTCGGGGACCTGATCGGTCGCGGTGTCAAGGCTGCGATGGCCGATCGCCAGCTGACGCTCGCCGCCGAGGCCTCGTACAAGCCGGGCGACATCGATTTTTCGAGCCAGGTAGCAAGGATGCGCGCGGCCGGAGTCGAGCTGATCGTGATGGCCACGATCACCCGCGAGACGGTCGGGATGATGGCCGAGATCCGCAAGGTTGGCTGGAAAGACGTCAAGGTGCTGACCGGCAATCCAGGCCGCACGATGATCGTCGCCAAACTCGGGAAGGACGTGATCGATGGGCTCTACGGGGTCGGGCCATGGCGCATGCTCGATCCCAACCAGGCCGACCCAAAGGGCCAGGCCTGGGCTGAGGCCTTTCGCAAGCGGTTCAACCTCGAGCCCGACGAAAACGCCTACCTCGCCTATGCCTACGCCGACTGGTTTGTCCGTGGCTTGCAGGCGGCCGGCCCCGATCTCACCACCGACAGTGCTGTCAAGGCGCTGCAGGCGAGCACCAGCAACCACCCGGTCTTCATCGCGCCGGCTGCCTTTCGCAACAATCATTTCGATCCCGAAGCGACCACCGTCGACCAGTTCCGAAACGGCCGATGGGAGGCCGTCTCCCCGGTCTTGAAATGAGACCGCGCGCTTGGCCGGTCATCGCCCTCGCGCTCCTTCGGCAGGCGCGATGAGCACCGGCGGCTTCGACCCTTCGCGTCTGGGGCCTCCGGCAGGATCGCGGGTCGCAGTGGTCGGTGGGTGCGGCGGCATGGGCCGCACGCTGGTGGCGGCGCTTCTCGCGACCGGCGTCGAGGTCGCGGTGCTCGATCTGCCCAGCTCGCTCGCCGAACACCCTCCGCCGGCGGGCGTCACCGCGATCACGCTCGACGCGAGCCGGGAAGACAGTGTTGGCGAGGCGTTTGCGGCCTTGGCGCGGCTGTGGCCAGCCCTGGACGGCTTGGTCAACCTAGCGGGGTTTTTCAAGGGCTATCAGCCGATCGCCGATCTTCCGGTCGAGATCTTTGACGAAGTGATCGCAGGCAATTTGCGCAATCATTTCCTCTGCGCTCGCGCGGGGCTGCCGCTTCTGCATGCCGGCCGGGGCGGGTCTTTGGTGTGCGTGGCCTCGACCCTGGCGGCCGACGTCGTGGCCAACTACACCCACTATGGCGCGGCCAAGGCCGGGATCGTGGCACTCGTGAAAGGCCTTGCCCGTGAGAACGCTCCGCAGGTGCGGGTGAATGCGATCGCCCCGGGGCTCACCAATACCCAATTCCTGCGTGGCGGCACCGGCCGGCCTGTCATCTTCGACGGCATCGCCGAAGATTGGTACGCCAAGCGCGTGCCGATGAGACGGATGGCCCGCCCCGAGGACATGGCCGGCCCGATCCTGTTCCTGCTGGGGCCGGCCTCGGGCTTCGTGAACGGGGAGACGCTGATCGTTGATGGGGGGGTCTATGTCCAGTGACGATCGCCAATCGGAGATTGCGATGAGCGAGCTGCGTGCGCCAGTGGGAACGATTGGGCTGATTGGTGTGGGCCTGATGGGCCAGGGGATTGCGTCCTGCCTGCTGCGCCGAGGTTTTGACTTGGTGCTGCTCGAGCATCCGGGCAATCAGCCGATCGATGGCCTGATCGCAGCGGGCGCTCGTACTGCCACCACGCCTGCGGCGCTGGCCCGTCAGGTTGGTCTGCTGATTCTCTGCGTGACCGGCAGTCCTCAGGTCGAGGCAGTACTCACCGCGCCCCAGGGCGCGCTTGAGGGACTGCGGCCCGGTACGGTCATCATCGACTGCTCGACTTCCTTGCCAGCGACGACGCTTGCGATGGCCCAACGGACCCATGCCGCTGGCGGCCACCTGATCGATGCAGCGATGACCCGAACGCCGCGCGAGGCCGCGCAGGGACGGCTCAACCTGCTGGTGGGCGCTGATCCGGCCCTGCTCTCTCGGGTGAGACCAGTGCTCGAGGCCTTCGCCGAGAACATCCTTCATGCGGGGCCTCTCGGAAGCGGTCATCGGATGAAGCTGCTGCACAACTTTGTGTCGCTGGGCAGTGTCGTACTGATCGCCGAGGCCGCTGCCGGTGCGCTCCAGGCCGGCATCGACCCCACGACTTTCGTCGAGGTGCTCGCCCGTGGCGGCGGCGGCGGGGTTGCCCTCGATCGCCTCTCGCCAGCCCTGGTGGGTGGTGAGCCAGCCCTCCGATTCACCCTTGCAAATGCCGCGAAGGATCTGCAGTACTACTGTGAGATGGCCCAGGTGCAGGGGTTCGATCACCCGATCGCTCAGAGTGTCCGCGCGAGCCTCGAGCAGGCCTGTGACGAGGGCGATCCCAACGATTTCGTGCCGGCAATGATCGAGCGGATTCGCGCCCGAGTTGCCTGAAGGAGCATGATCACGATGATTCCCCCCTCCCCACACTATCTCGACTCGCTCAGCGCGTTCGCCGCCGGCCTGCGCTTTGACGAATTGCCCGCCGACGTGCGTGAACAGACCGGATGGATTCTGGCTGATACGCTGGCGGCGATCGTCGCGGGCTCGGCCGAGCCCGAATTGCTCGCTCTCACCGATCGGCTGGCTGGCTCAGGTCCGGGGCCGGCAATCCTTGCAGGACAGGGGCGCCGCACCGCAGCGGCTGCTGCAGCGCTTCTGAACGGCACGGCGGGCACCTTCCTCGAGATGGACGAAGGCAATCGCTTCTCGCGCGGTCATCCCGCCGTCCATGTGATCCCGGCGGCGCTCGCGCTTGCCGAGTCTCGGCCGGTCGATGCGGGCGAGTTCCTGTCGGCTGTCGTGGCCGGCTATGAGGTGGGCTCGCGGCTGGGCGCAGCCGCCCGGCTGCGCGGTTCGATGCACCCGCACGGGACCTGGGGCACGATCGGCGCCGCGGCGTCGTGCGCGCGGCTCGCTGGCCAGGGCCCAGAGTTGCTGCGCGAGACCCTCAACATTGCCGCCTCACTCACGATCGCCACCTCCAAGCAGACCATGCTGGAGGGGGGGCTCGTGCGCAACACCTACGCCGGCCTCAGCAACCACAACGGGCTCCTCGCGCTCACGCTGTCCGAGTGCGGCTTCAGCGGGGAACGCGACGGTCCGGGCTCGCTCCTTGGCGCCGTCGTCTCTGAGCATTTCGATCGCTCTGCGGTTATCGATGGTCTGGGCAAGACCTGGCACCTGATGCAGAACTATTTCAAGCTCCACTCGTGCTGTCGCTACAACCATGGCACGCTCGATGCGCTCGACCGGATCGCTGCGGGCCCGGGTCTGCCGCAGGCGGAGTCGATCGAATCGATCCGGGTGAGCACCTACCACTTGGCCGCTGAACTCTCCGATCCGCAGCCGCGCAACACCCTGGCGGCCAAGTTCTCCGTGCCGTTCGCGGTCGCGACGCGACTCGTGCACGGACACAGCCGGCTTGCGAGCTTCACCTGGGATGCCGTTCGCGATCCGCGCGTGCTCGCGCTCGCGTCGCGGGTCGTGATCCACGAGGACCCCGCGATGAGCTCGCGACTGCCGGCTGAGCGCCCGGCGAGCGTCGAAATCGCGACCCGCGATGGTCGTTTGCTCAAGGCCGAGGTGCGGGTCAACCGAGGCGATGATGCCGATCCGTACAGCCGTGCCGAGCTGCGTGGAAAATTTCTCGACCTCTGCGGCCGGGTCTGGCCGGCGGCGCACTGCGAAAGTGTGCTCGAGGCGACCCTCGGCCTCGCCGCAGGGTCCCGATCTTTCGATGACTGGCGCGGACTCATTGCGGTTGCGCCCTCGGCAAGGAGCCAGTGATGACCGAGCAAAAAATTCTCGTCGTGGTGCCCTTTGCGATGAGCGCCGAGCATCTGGCGCTGCGCGAGGCGCAGCAGCATGCGCTCTCGCTGCCCCCTGGGGTGAGGCTCGTTTACCGACCGGTCAAGGCGGGCCCGGCCAACTATTCCAGCCACCACGATTTTGTGCTGGCCGATGCGGCCAATTTTGAGGCGGGATGCCGTGCACAGGCTGAGGGATTCCAGGCGGTGTGCATCGACACGATGAGCGACTCGGGGGTGGCGGCGCTGCGCTCGGTGCTCGACATCCCGGTCATCGGCCCCGGCAGGGTGTCGATGCTCACAGCGCTCATGTTGGGCAATCGATTCTCGATCATCACGATGGCCCGGCGCTGGGCGCCGCTCTATCGCAAGACACTCGACGA
>CAZAVT010000046.1:6603-14458 GCA_964488395.1 uncultured Burkholderiaceae bacterium
CTGCATCACAAGTGCGCGTCGGTGCGCGCGATCGAGGTGGCCCCGGATAACCACGCCTTGCTGTCCGGCAAGGAATCGGATGTCTTCCCGCTCCTCGAGGCGGCGGGTCGGCGCGCGATCGATGAAGATGGCGCCGATGTGCTGATCCTGGGGTCGACCACCATGCATCAGGCCCACGACTGGCTCAGGGCGAGGCTGCCTGTGCCGGTCATCAACCCAGGACCTCTGAGCTACACAATGGCCGTGGCGGCGCTCGGGGCCGGCCTGAGCCATAGCCGCAACGCCTACCCCAGACCCATGCACGAGCGGCTCGATATGCTCGGCGCCATGCTCGCGGCTGCGGCCGAACAGCAGCGGTCTCGCTAGGGCGAGCGAGCCAGCCTTGCGCCTGCTTCAGCGCCCTTGGGCGATGATCGATTGCGCGGCCAGATGGCCACCACCCACTGCGCTCAGTAGGCAATTACCCGACAGATAGCCCCACACGGCCTTGCCGGAGACGCCGCGCGGCCCGCGGCGAAGAGATTCGGAAAAGGTCGATGATCGACCTCGCGCAAGACCCGGCAACTTGCGTCGATCAGTAAGCCCCCCTGGGTGTGAAAGAGCGCACCAGTCACCTTGGCGGCATGAAGCGGCCCGCCAAGCGCACGCTTGAAGCTGCGCCCGGTTTGAGCATCGACCCCCGGCCTGATTGATGCGATCGTTCGGGCCAGACCCTCGGGCTCGCAGCCGATCGCGGCGGCGAGGGCAGGGGCGTCGGGGCCGCTTCGAACCGCGCCAGCGGCTCGCGCGTCGCGAAAATCTGGGAAATCCTCGGCAAAGGCAAGGATCGGGTCGTCGAACACGCACCAGGCGACGCCTTCGGGCTGGGCGAGCACCGCGACCGCTGCCTCTGAGTAACCCTGGGTCTCATCATGAAAACGTTGACCGGCCCGGTTGACCTGGATGCCGCCCTCCATCATCAGACCCCAGGTGAGGAGCGCTCCTTGCGGAATGGCCCAGGAGCCGTGGCCCTGATAGGCGCCCAGGTCAGCGAGCCCGGCCCGCAGTGCGCGACCCCAGAGGATCGCGCTGCCGTCGTTGCCCGTATGCCCGGCGTACAGCGCGTCGCGCATCTCCGGCAGGAGTTCGGCGAGCAAGGCCGGATTGCCGCCGAAACCATTGCAGGCGAGCAGCACCGCGCGACAGCCGATCCGCTCGATCGTGCCGTCGGGGCGTTCGACGCCGACGGCGGTGATCCGTTCGTCCGACCCTGCCCAGAGCTCGACCACGCGGCTCTCGGTCATCACGATCAGCCCAGCCGCTTCGCCCGCCGTGGCCAGACGCTGCATCAGCGATGCGCCAGTTCTTTCGGAAACCGCATGCATCCGGTGTCGGCGGTGGCCGGGGTAGAGGAAATTGTCGAGCACCTGCCAGTCAACGCCATGGTGTTCCTCGAGCGCATCGACCGCCGGACCCACGGCCCGGGCATAGGCGCTCACGAGTGCTGGATCGGCGGTGCCCCGCGCCTTCTTTTGGATGTCCTCGGCGAAGAGGGCCGCACTGTCATCGTGAATCGACTGCCGCGCTTGCGCTCGGGTGCCCGGGGCCGGGACGAATCCCGACGAGAGGGCGGTCGAGCCGCTTGGGCTGCGATCGCGCTCGAAGACGATCGACTCGACCCCGGCCCTCGAGAGCGCGAGGGCTGCGGTCATGCCGCAAGCGCCGCCACCGATGATGGCGACCTCGATATCAGCCGAGGTGCTTGGCACGTCTGCGCGGATCACGGCCGGCGCCCGGTTGCGGCTTGGAGTGGTCATGGCGATGCGTCGATAGGGTTGGTGGGCAGCAGGGTCCTCGGATCAGGAGTAACGAGGATAACCGGAAACCCTCCGAAGAAGACAAGGGGCGCTCGCGGCCCTGCCGGCGACTCGAGAGTGGGTGCTACCATCGACTGCCGCCCCGAAGTCTCGGGGTAACGGCTTCTCCGTGCGCCCCCAGGGCGATATCGTTCAGGATTCGATGGTGAACCCTTCCTCTTGCGGATCTCTCCCCAGCCCCCACGAGCGACACGCCGACGCCGTGATCGTCGGCGCTGGTGCGGCCGGACTGTTCGCTGCGCTTGTTGCTGCCCGGCGTGGCGCCCAGGTGATCCTCCTCGAGCGAGATCTCGCCGGCCCCTCCAATCTGCTGGTGAGCGGTGGTCTGTTTCCGGGCGCGGGCTCGCGATTGCAACAGGCCGGCGGCGTTGAGGATAGCGCCGAACGCTTCGCGGCCGACGTCCGCGCCAAAGCGCAGGGGATCGTCGATGAGCCCGTGCTCGCGGCCATCGCGCGCCAGACGGCGCCAGCCATCCATTTCCTGATCGACGAGGCCGGGCTGCCGGTCAAATGGTTGCCCGACCTGCAGGTGCCCGGGCATTCGGTACCCCGCATGCACGCGACGCCCAGCGAGAGCGGTCGCGAGCTGCACCGGCTGTTGCGCGAGGCGGTCGTGCGCCTGCCGGGCATTCGCCTGGTGGCCGATGCCGAGGGCTGCGGGCTCCTGAGCGAGCAGGGCCGGGTGACGGGTGCCCAGGCGCGGATCAAGGGCCAGGTGGTCGATTTCCAGGCCCGATCGGTGCTGCTGGCGACCGGTGGCTTCGCGAGCAACGCGGCGCTCTTGAGCGAGTACATCCCCGAGGTGGCGGGTGCGCTCCACATCGGCGCGGGCGCGAACGACGGTTGCTCGGTCGTGTGGGCGCGCGCGTTGGGCGCCGACGTGGCCTTCATGCAGGGCTACCAGGGACAGGGGCACGTCAATCCGGGCGGCAAGACTCGCCTGGGCATGGCCCTCCCCTCGCTCGGTGCCTTCATGGTCAATCGAGACGGCCGCCGATTCGTCGCCGAAGACATTGGGCCCTCGGAACTCGCGGCCTTCGTTCTGGGCCAGCCCGGTGGCGTCGCGCTCGAGGTCTTCGATGGGCGAATCCATGAGCTTGCCTCTCGACAGGGCCCTTATCGCGAGGCTTGCGAGGCCGGGCATGTGCGCGAGGCCGAGAGCCCCGAGGCCCTCGCGCTGGCCTTCGGTCTGCCCGTCGAGGCCTTTGCCCGAACCTTCGCCGACTTTGGCCGCTTCGTCCGGCAAGGGCATGATCCGGAGATGGGGCGAAAACGTTTCGGTCCTGAATTGCAGGCCCCCCTTCGCGCCGCTTGGGTAACTGGCGCTCTCGCCCATACCCAGGGTGGCCTGCGGGTCGACGTGAATGGGCAGGTGATCCGCCTTGACGGTCAGCCGATTCCGGGCCTCTTTGCCGCAGGCGGATCGGCCGCGTCCATCTCAGGTATTGGGGGTGCCGGCTACCTCCCGGGAAACGGCCTCGCCCAATCCTTCGGATTGGGGTTGATCTGCGGCGAGACGATCGCCGGGCTGACCCGAGCGACCGTCTGAGGGTGGGGGCTTACTTCTCTTCCTTGGCTCCGGAAATCTCGACGGCCCGCTTGAACTTGGCGAGCTCGCGCAGGTGGAAGCTTGCGGTCTCTGCAGGACCGGTCCCGAAGGCGGTGGCACCCATCGTCGTGAGGCGCTCCTGCACCTCGGTGGCGGCGAGCGCCTTTTTGACTTGCCCAGCCATGCGCTCAATGATCGGACCCGGCGTGCCGGTGGGCGCGAACAGGACGACCCAGGCCGCGGCGTCAAAGCCCGGATAGGTCTCGGACAGCGCGGGCACATTGGCGAGAGAGGCCGCGCGGGTTTCCGAGGTGACAGCGATCGGGCGAATACTGCCCGCCGACAGATGCCCAGGCAGCGAGGGCAGGCCCTCGACGGCAAGCTCGAACTCGCCACCGATCAGTGCCTGGATGGCCGGTGCCCCACCCCGATAGGGGATGTGGGTCATCTGCAATTTCGCCTCCGAACGGATCAACTCCATCACCAGATGCGAGGTCGAGCCGCGGCCGGACGAGGCATAGTTGACTTTGCCCTTCTGCTCGTTCACCCAGGTGATCAGCTCGGCAACGGTCTTCACCGGGACCTTCGGGTTGACCACCAGGACCTGCGGGAAGGAAACAAGGTGCGAAACGGGTGCGAAATCCTTCAGGGCGTCGTAAGGGAGGCTGTCGAACAGCGCCGGGTTGATCGCCATGGTCCCCGGCGAGCCAACCAGAAACGTGTAGCCGTCGGGCTTGGAACGCGCGGCGACTTCGGTGCCGATGTTGCCCGATGCGCCCGTCCGGTTCTCCACCAAGAACTGCGTGCCCGCGTCCTTGGACATCCGATCGGCCAGCAGCCGTGCGACCACATCGACCGCCGAGCCCGCGGCAAAGGGGTTGATCAGCCGGACCGGACGGGACGGCCAATCCTGCGCCTGAGCGGGGATGGTGAAGCCGGCCGCTGCGAACAGGGTGAATACGGATGCTGCGACAGTGCCGATGGTTCGACGGCGGGATGGCATGGTCTGACACCTCGATGCAAGACGTTAATGATGATGGGCTCCCGGCATGCGCTTGCGCACGCATTGCCCCGGCGAAATTGTCGCGCAGACGAGGGCCCTCCCGCCCGATGGCCCTGATGCGACTGGTCTTGGGCGAGGCCGTGCTCGTCGTCCGACGCTTGAAACCTGGATCTTCAAGACCCAGGCGCGCCATGGCGAATGCGGTAAAGTGACATGCTTGACGGTTGTCGCACGGGTGTGGCCGGAGTTGTGAGCATGCTTGAAGTCCTTCAGTTCGACACGCCGCTCGGTTCGATGCTCGCGGTGGGGTCGCCGCAGGCGCTGCACGGGCTCTACTTTGCCGGGCAGCGCCACCTGCCCGATCTCAGCGGCTGCGCGACCGACTCGGCCTATCTGATCCTGCATCGAGCCCGCCGCCAGGTGGGCGAGTACTTTGAGCACCAGCGCCAGCAATTCGATCTGCCGCTCGAGCACCATGGGACGACACTGCAGCAATCGGTCTGGGCCGCGCTCGCCGAGATTCCTTATGGGCAGACGGTCAGTTACACCCAGCTCGCAGGTCGAGTCGGTCGACCCGCGGCGGTTCGCGCTGTTGCGCAGGCCGTCGGTCGAAATCCTTGGATCATCCTGCGACCCTGTCACCGGGTGGTGGGCGCCAGTGGTTCGCTCACGGGCTTTGCCGCCGGGCTCGAGCGCAAGTCAGCACTGCTAGCGCTCGAGTCACGCTGCGGCAGGCAGCCCGCGCAATCCCGTTGAAAACCATCGGGGCATCCATGCTCGACCCCCAGGCCGCTTCGCTGATCGAGATTGTCCGCAGTCGCGGCCTCGCAGCGATCCATCAGGAGCCACCAGCCGTTGCCCGGCGCAGCTATCTGGAGCGGCGGTTTTACACCCAGCCCGAACCACCCCCGATCCCTGAAGTGCGCGAGCTATCCATCGACGGGCCTGCGGGCGCGATGGCTGCGCGACTTTACCGGCCTCAGGCGCGCGCTCGCGACCAGGCTCTCGCCGTTTTTTTTCATGGCGGTGGCTGGACCATCGGCAACCTCGATTCGCAGGACGTGCTGTGCCGCCAATTGGCCTACGCCGGTGGCTTCGCGGTGCTCGCGGTGGACTACCGGCTCGCGCCCGAGCATCGTTTTCCGGGCGCGGTCGACGACGCGCTGACGGCGACCCGCTGGGCCCGCGCCCGCGCCAACGAGTGGGGTTGCGACCCGGAGCGGATCGCGGTCGTGGGCGATAGCGCCGGGGGCAATCTTGCGGCGGTGGTGGCCCTCGCGCTGCGCGATGCGGGCGAGCATTGGTTGCGTTTCCAGACCCTCATCTATCCGGCCACCGACATGCGGATGGTGGCGTCTTCGCACCAGTCCAATGGGCAGGGGACGCTGCTGACGACCGAGACCATGGCGTACTTCCGCGACCACTATGTCCCGGAGCCCGAACGTTGGCTCGATTGGCGGGCCTCGCCGCTCCTTCATGCGGACCACTCGGGTTTGCCCCCGGCGCTGGTTCTGACCGCTGGTTTTGATCCCCTGCGCGACGAGGGCCGCCAGTATGCCGACGCGCTGTCTCGCGCCGGTGTCCCGACCCAATACATCTGCTTCGAGCGACAGATGCACGGGTTTATCACGATGAGCCGCGTGCTCGACGAGGCCCATTCCGCTGTTGCACTGTGCGCCGCCGCGACGGGCCGCGCGCTCGCCCTGAAGCCCGCCGCGCGCGGTTGAGCGAGGCGCTTGCCCGGGCGGCCCAGGCCGACCCTCGTCGGTCAGCCTCGCGTCAAGCCGCGACCGCCAGGCGGACCCGGGTGAGTGCCATGCCGGCTGCGGCCTGGGTGGGTTCGACCACTGGCACGCCCAGCGCGTCCTCAAGGGGCTTGCGATACTGCGCCATGCCAGCGCAACCCATCACGACGACATGTGCGCCGTGCTCCTCGACCAGTCGCCGACCGGTGTCGATCAATCGCGAGCGGGTGCGCGAAACGTCGGCCAGTTCGGTCACCTGCAGACCCACCGGCAATTCGGCGGCCAGCCGGTCCACCACTCCCATGGCGCCGAGGTAGCGCAGGTGCCGGGGGATCGAGCCGGCGAGGATGGCGATGACACCGAATCGGTGCCCCAGAGTGAGGGCCGTCAATACCCCGCATTCCGAGATTCCCAGCACGGGCGCGCGGGTCACTTCGCGGGCGCTGTGCAGGCCTGGATCGCTGTAGCAGGCGATCACGAAGGCGGAACAGTCGGTGCGTCGTGCAATGAGGCCGGTGAGCGGGCCCACGACCGAATCGACATCGCGCTGGGTCTGAATGCCCGGCGGGCCCTCTTCGAGGGTCACGCACTCGAAGAGCGGGCCGCCCTCGATCCTGAGCGGCTCAAGCGCGCGGTCGATGCCCTCGGTCACGGCGCGCGTTGAATTAGGGTTGATCACGAGAATACGCGGCGGGTTCATGGGCGGACCTCCAGGGCAGTCAATGAGGGGGCGAGGCCTCAGCGGATGCTCACCGCCCGGCGCTCGTAGCGCGACAGCAGTCGAACAAGTGGCCACAACAGCAGCAGATAGAGCAATCCGGCCGCGATCACCGGGGAAGCGTTGTAAGTGACCGACTGCACCTGCCGCGCGGTATACAGAAGCTCGGGCAGCGCCACGACGCTCGCAATCGAGGTGAGCTTCACCACCTCGAGCGTGTTGCTGACCAGATCGGGTACGACATTGCGGACGGCCTGCGGAATGACCACCAGCCGCAGGCTCTGCGAGCGGGTCAGACCGGTCGAGCGGGCTGCTTCATGCTGGCCTTCTGGCACCGACTCGATGCCGGCGCGGAGAATCTCGCCGTAGTAGCTCGAGGTATTGAGCAGGAAGGCGATCGCCACGGCAATGAAGGGGGGCGGCTTGAAGCCAAGGAAGGGTAGGCCGAAGGCGATGAACAGCAAGAGTACCAGCGGTGGAAACGCCCGGAACAGGTCGGTGTAGACGATCGCGCTCCAGCGCAGCGCCCGATTCGATGAGGTTGAGGCGAGGGCGAGTACGAGCCCCCCGGCAACGCCCAGCGGAATCGCGACGAGGCAAAGCGCGAGCGTCATCCACAGGCCTTGGACCAGATAAGGTGCCGACTGGCGCAGGATCTCGAGGTTGAAGAAGCCGTCGATCAGCGTGCCCATAACGGTCAGCGCTTCCACGCAAAGCGGGTTTCGACCCAGCGGCCAAACCAGACCAGCGGCACAAACAGGATCAGGTAGGCGATCGCACCGAGTGTCAGCGGCGAGGGATTGTAGGAGAACGAGTAGGCCGCTTGGGCCTGGTAGAGAATCTCGCCGACGGCGACCACCGATGCGAGCGCGGTGTTCTTGGTGATCACGATCGCGCGGCTGGTGAGTGGCGCGACGGTCAGCCGCAGTGCCTGCGGCAGGATCACGTAACGCATGCACTGGGCAAAACCCAGCCCGGTCGAGC
>CAZAVT010000047.1:0-235 GCA_964488395.1 uncultured Burkholderiaceae bacterium
AGATCCGACTCGTCGACATGCTCTCGGAGTGTGGTTTTCCAGAGATCGAGGTCACCTCGTTCGTGAGCCCCAAGTGGGTGCCGCAGATGGCCGACGCCGAGCAGGTGGTCGAGGGCATTCGCACCCGCCCCGGTACCGTCTATACCGGCATTTATCTCAACAGCCAGGGGATGGTTCGCGCGCTCAAGACCGGCAAGCTGACCGTCCTGGGCAAGCTGAGCGTGACGGCCAGTGA
>CAZAVT010000047.1:245-14448 GCA_964488395.1 uncultured Burkholderiaceae bacterium
AAACCTTCTCGCGCCGCAACACCAACCGGACCATCGAGGAAACGCTCGCCGAGTCGATCGAGCGGATCGAAGCGGCCCGCGAGTGGCAGGTGCCCATCACCGAAATCGGGGTGATGGCCGCCTTCGGCTGCAACTATGAAGGCGATATCGCCCCCGCAAAGGTGGTCGAACTCGTCGGGCGGCTGCTCGAGACCGCCCGCGAGCACGATCTGCCGGTCAATCTCATTCAGCTCGCCGACACTATGGGCTGGGCCAATCCGAATTCGATCCGGCGCCTGGTCGGGATGGTGCGCGATCGCTGGCCCGACCATCGGATCAACCTGCATCTGCATGACACGCGCGGCCTTGGGCTCGCCAACGCTATCGCAGCGATGGAGATGGGGGTGGACGACTTCGACGCGGCAGTCGCTGGTCTGGGCGGTTGCCCCTATGCGGGCTTCAAGGATGCGCCGGGTAACATCGCCACAGAGGACCTGGTCCACCTGTGCGCAGAAATGGGTGTTGAAACTGGGGTCGACCTCGACCGTATCGTCGAGATCGCCCGCGAGGCCGAAGCGATCGTCGGCCACCCCCTGCCGGGCAAGGTGATGCGCGGCGGCCATCTGCCATCCTATCGGCGCAAGGCTGCGATCGCCGCCGCTCAGTGACCGATTCTTTTTCAGGGAGTGCGATCATGTCTGTCTGGTCTTCCTCACACCGAGCCCGCGCGCTGATTGTCTCGTTGGGGTGTTTGATCAGCGGCGTCGCCGCCGCGCAGGACTACCCAGCCAAGCCCGTCACCTTCCTCCACGGCTTTGCAGCGGGCGGCCAGACGGACCTGTCGGTTCGCAAGATGGCCGAGGCACTCTCGAAGGCGCTGAACCAGCCCTTTGTCGTGAGCCCCCGGCCCGGCGCTGCCCAGACGGTCGCCGGTGCCGCACTCGCGGCAGCGCCCGCCGATGGCTACACGATCGGTCATTTCTACCAGGGCGCCTTCTCGACGACCCCCCTGATCCAGCCGATCCCCTACAAGATCGAGGACCTGACACCCGTCATCGCCTGGCAGATGGCGCCGCAGATGCTGGTAGTGCGCGCCGACTCCCCTTGGAAGAACCTCCAGGACCTGGTCTCAGCCGCCAAGGCGAGCCCGGGCATCGCCTTCGGCCATCAGGGCAAGGGCTCGGTCAGCTTCATGGCGCCCACCGTATTCGCGCGGGTCGCCGGCATCAGCCTGAACGAGGTCCAGTTCAAGGGAGACGCTGATCTCGCGACGGCCATGCTGGGCGGCCATATTCCGCTCGCCTCGCTCACCGAAGTCGCCGCCGCGCCATTGATGGAGACCGGCCGGGCGCGTGCGCTGGTGACTTTCGCCAAGGCTCGCACCGAGGCGTCGCCAGATGTTGCAACCTTTGAGCAGCAGGGCTTCGAGGTCCCGATCCAGGTACCGATCGGCGTCATCTTCGCGCCGCGGGGCACGCCAGCACCGATCATGCGGCGCATCCATGACACGGTCAAAGGCCTGATCGAGGACGATCGGATCAAGGCCGATTTCGCCAAGATGAAGCAGGCCCTCTACTACATGGACGGACCGGCGATCAGCGCACTGATCGAGAGCGAGCGCAAGACCTATGCGCCCATCCTGAAAGAGGCCGGGCTTGCCCGCTGACGCGACAGCCGCATGCGTCGCCCGCATTCGCGATCGTGATCAAACGCGCCCGGAGTCCCTCATGAACCCGCGCCAGCTCCACTTCGAGGACGTCGAAATTGGCGCTTCGATCGGCCCGCTCACCAAGGGGCCCATGACCACGATGCACATCATGCGCTGGAGCGCAGCGATCGAGAACTGGCATCGTATCCACTACGACAGGGACTTTGCGGTCGGCCATGACGGTCTGCCCGATGTGCTGGTCAACGGCTCCTGGAAACAGCACGTGCTCACCCAGTTGATGAAGGACTGGGCGGGGCGCGAGGGCTGGCTGTGGAAGATCCGCTTTCAATTCCGGGACAAGGATCTGGCCGGCGATACGCTTGTTGCGACCGGGTCCGTGACGGGTAAACGAATCGAGGGCGAGGTAGGCCTCGTCGACTGCGAGATCCGGCTCGACAATCAACGTGGCGTGCGCTCGACCACGGGCGAGGCGACGGTGGCGCTGCCCCGTCGCGGCGCGGCTCGCATCGCCTACCCGTTCTCTGCGCCCGCTGGACCGAGCGCCGCCCGCTGACCCCATTGCCAACGATGCATCCCGCAGGTTCCGATTCAGCCTCGAGCGCCGCGCGTCTCTGGAGCGACGAGGCTGCACCCGCCGAATCCATCGGTGAACTCCTCGACCGCGTTGCCGAGCAGTTACCCGGGCATCCCGCCGTTGTGATCGGCGATCGCACGCTGTCATTCGCGCAGCTTGCCCACTCAGCCGACGACCTTGCACGGGGTCTGCTCGCCCTGGGTATTGGCCGAGGCGATCTGATCGCTGTCTGGATGGGCAACCGCATCGAATGGCTGCAACTGTTTCATGCAGCGGCACGGATCGGCGCCGTGCTGGTGCCCCTGAGCACGCGATTCAAGGCCGATGAAGCCTGGCAGCTGCTCAGTCACAGCGGGGCCACGACCCTGGTGCTCAACGAACACTTTGCCGGCGTCGATTTCATCGCCTTGCTCGAGCAGGTCGCACCTGGTCTGCCGGCTTTCGGCCGATCGGATCGGCTGCCAGCCTTGAAACGACTGGTCCTGCCCGATGGTGGACACCGGCGGATCCGTCACTCCGTCGCTCTGGAGTCCGTGCCGATCGAACCGACGGCGACTGATCCCCTGGCCGATGCTCGCGCAGCCGTGGAGCCCGACGCCCCCTTCCTGATCCAGTACACCTCGGGCACCACCGGTATTCCCAAAGGTGCCGTGCTCACACAGCGTCATTTCGCGCGCACTGGCTTTGAAGTCGGCCGCCTGCAGGGACTGTCGCCCCAGGACCGGTTCTTCAGCCCAGCCCCGTACTTCCATGTATCGGGGACGATGCACGCCTTCGTCGCCCCGCTCGCCCATGGCGCAACGCTCCATTCGATCGAGCGCTACGACCTCGAGACAGTTCTGCGCACACTCAGCCAATACCGCTGCACCGCCTACCATGGGTTCAACTTCTTCAAGGACTACTTCGCCCGTCGCGAAGCCTTCGAGGGACGCTACGACCTGTCGGCACTGCGCCGCGCCTGGACCACCGGCACGCGAACGGATCTCGATCGCATCGAAGCGCTGGGGGTCAGGGTGTGCAGCTTGTACGGGCTGAGCGAAACCACGGGTTGTGCAAGCCTGTGCGTCGAGGATGACCCGACTGAGGAGCGCATTCTCTCGGTCGGCCGGCCGTTGCCGGGCATCGAGGCGAGGATCGGTCCACGCGACGGGACCGGTCCCGCACCGGCCCCAGGAGAACCCGGCGAGATCCTGCTGCGCGGCTGGAACCTGATGCGGGGCTATCACCGGATGGCCGATGAGACCGCAGCCAGCTACGACGCGCAGGGCTGGTTTCGTACCGGTGACCTGGGCAGCATGGACGACAACGGCCGCCTGCGGTTCCTGGGTCGAATCAAGGAGCTGATCCGCACTGGTGGGGAAAATTTTTCCCCTCTCGAGGTCGAAAACCTGCTCAGACAGCACCCGGCAGTGGCAGACGCCTGCGTGGTCGGCGTCCCCGACACCAGGCTGGGCGAGGTGGCGTTTGCCGTGATCCAGTTGCGTCAGGGACAGGCCGCGAGCGAGGCGGACTTGCTGGGTCACTGCCGGCCGAAGATCGCATCCTACAAGCTCCCGCGTCGTGTTCATTTCATCGAGGCATTGCCCATGACCGGCAACAACAAGGTCCGACGCGTCGAGGTGCGCGAATTGGCCAGGAGACTGAGCGGTGGCTGACGAGACCCTCTACATGAACGATGCCCTTCGGGCGCTGATCGGCGCCGAATCGGCCGAGCAGTGGGCACCCGAACCGGTCGAGCGCGGCAGCATCCGTCGAATGGTTCAGGCGATCATGGACGACGACCCAGTCTACGGCGACGAGGCACTCGCCGCGCAGACCCGTTTTGAGGGTCTGGTCGCGCCGCCCCTCTTCCCGGTGCATATGTTCCAACGCAGCGCAGCCGACCCCGACCCGCTCACGCGGGCCTGGGACGATCCGGGCTACGACGGGTCCAAGAGCCCGACCGCGATGTTCGGCTTGCCGGCCTTGCCGATCCCGCTCAAGCGTCTGCTCAATGCCGGCGTCGAGGTCGAGTTCCTGCGCCAGGCCCGCCCTGGTGAGCGGATCAGCGTCATCAATCGCTATGCCGACATCTTCGAGAAAAAGGGCCGTCATGGCCCTATGGTGTTTGCAGTCGTCGAACGCCGGTTTTTCAACCAGGACCGACAACCGCTGCTGATTTATCGCCAGACCCTGGTCTACAGCTGATCACGCCGGCCTGACCCAGACTCCCCCCTTCAAGGAGAACCAGAATGCCCCACTTCGAGCGAGAGCCACATACGATCGTGCCAATCGGTGAAGCTCGCCCTCGATCGCCCTCGCGAGACGCCCGCGTGGCGCGCTTGGTCCTGCCCCTCATCGCCAGCATCGGGGCGCTGATCGGTCACTCGTCCGCGCTCGCACAGACTTTCCCCGTGCGCCCGATACAGATCGTTGTCCCCTTCCCGGCTGGCGGGCCGCCGGACACGCTTGCGCGCACCTTGGCCGAGTTCCTCGCGCGGGACCTGGGCCAGCCAACCGTCGTGGTCAACCGAGCGGGGGCCGACACCATCATCGGTACGGATTCGGTCGCGAAAGCCGGGCGTGATGGGCACACGCTGCTGCTGCTCGGCGACTCCGGTGTGATCAACTCCGCGAGCGGGCGCAAGCTTCCCTATGACCTGCGCCGCGATCTGATTCCCGTGTCGATGGTGCTGTCGGGCCCACAGGTGATCCTGGTGGCCGCCGACAGCCGTTTCAAGGACCTCAAGGATCTCGTGAGCCATGCTCGGGCGAATCCCGGCAAGGTCACCTTCGCATCGGCCGGAGCGGCCACCTCGATCCGCATCTCGACTGAAATCTTCAACGCCGCCGCCGGGATCGATGCCTTGCATGTGCCCTACAAGGGCATCGCAGCCGCGATGACCGACATCATCGGCGGGCGTGTCGACTACATCATTGCCGGAATGAGTGCGGCGGTGACAGCGATCCGCGGTGGCAAGATGCGCGGCATCGCGATCAATGCTCGTAACCGTGCCGCGCAATTGCCCGACGTCGCGACCTCGCTCGAACAGGGCGTGGATGTCGACACTTCCGGCTGGTACGGCATTTTCATGACGGCGGGCTCCCCCGCGCAGGCGGTGCAGGCGGTGCATGCCTCATTGCAGCGGGGCTCGGAGGACGCCACCGTGCGCGCAACGATGACCAAACTCGGCGGCGAGCCCCAGGTCATGAGCAGCGAGCGTTTCGCTGGCTTCGTCGACGAAGAGCTTTCACGAATTGGCGCCCTGATGAAGCGCCTCAACATCATGATCGATTAGGAGGGCTGCGATGGGCTTGCGCATCTGGCATCAAAGTTTCACCGTGCTGGGCGATCTACCCGACTACCGACGCATGCTGCGCGAGCGCATCCGCAAGGTCGTTCGCCCGGACACCGAGGTCGTTCTGCACGGGCAGATTCCCGGTACCTACCCGACCGACTACCCCGGCACTGACATTCGATATCGGGCCCTCGTCTGGATGCACGGCCTGCAATGGGTCACTGCCGCGCTGGAGGCTCAGCGCCAGGGCTTCGATGCAATGGTGCTTGCGAGTGTTCCCAGCCCGATGATCGGCGAGATTCGCACCCTGGTCGATATCCCGGTCGTCGGCTACGGCGACACGGCCTTCCATCTGTCCGGGCTCTACGGCCGCCGCGTCGGCATGCTGTTTTTCAACGTCAAGCGGGCCGACTACTGGCCCCAACAGCTACGCGAGTGGGGCGTGCACGAGCGCTTCGCGGGCATCCTGCCGGCCGGGGTCAATTTCGAACAGGTCTGTACTGCACTCGCCAAACCCGAGGCGCGGGGCCCGGTGATCGAGGCCGTCTGCGCCCAGGGTCGAAAGCTCGCCGACGAGATGGGTGCCGACGTGATCGTCGCAGGCGAGATGCCACTCAACCTGCTGCTCGCCGAGGAGGGGATCAGCAGTATCGGTGGCGCAACGGTGATCGATGGCATCGCGACCTGCTTCAAGATGGCCGAGACGATGTCTGACCTGCGCGCGCTCTCCGGGATGAAACCCAGCGAGCGGGGCTTCTATCACGACCGGCCACCACCCGAGCGGGTGCAGGAAGTGCTCCGCTTCTACGGCCTCGAAGGGCTCGGACGGCGCATCGTCGAGGACTGAGCCGAGCGGGTAACAGTCAGCCCGCCGCGCGCGCACTCACCATCGTGATGTAGTGGGTGCGCGCATCAGGCAGCTTGCCATCGAGCACCTGCGCATCCGGCTCGGGATGCGCGATCCGAAGACTCACCTCATCGAAGCCCGCAGCCTCGAGCTCGGCGACGATGTCCATCTCGGCGTAGCAATGCGCGTAGGGTTCATTGTTACGGACCGAATAGCCCGCATGCAGCAGTTTGCCGAGCAGCCCACCAGGGCGCAGGTACATGTCGTAAATCATCAACGAGCCGCCTGGCTTGAGCATCCGCCGTGAGTGAGCGAGACTTGCGCGGATCGCTGAGGGCGGCATCTCATGAAACAGCCAATGCGAGGCCACCAGATCGACACTGCCTGGCTCAACATCGAAGTCCTCGGCACTGCCTTGCCGATACCAGATCTCGAGCTGCTGCTCTACTGAGCGCAGATGGGCAAGCGCGAGGACGGGGCCGCAGACGTCGTAGGCCAGCACTTCAGCGGCCGGGAGCGCACGCTTGAGCGCCCGGCTCGATCCACCGATGGTACAGCCCAGATCGACGACACGGCAGCCTTCGCCCGTGGTCGAGCCAAGCATCGTACGGGCCTGATCGGAGTAAACCTGCATCGGTGAACGCGAGTCAAAGAGCGAAAAGGAAAAACCGCTCGACGAAGCCTCGTAGGCGAGCGCCGCCGCAGCGCTGTCATCCAGACCTCGGGCATGCTGATGGACGTCGACATCGCGGACATAGCCAGGCACCCGATAGCCAGGTACCAGGCGCAGACGCTCGGGATGACGTTTCGACGCCTCGTCAAGAATGCGCTCAGCCTCGGCACGGCGGGACTCCATGAAGCGGACAACGCCACCCCGTCCGTAATATTTGAACTGCTGACTGTGTCGCTCGAGCCAGGCGTAGAGCTCATAGGATGGATTGCCGCGCAGTCGTCGCTCGAGCTCGGCTTCGCGATCGACGGGACCGATCGCTTGGGCTGCAGCCAGCACGCCGCGATACGCCCGATCGCGCCAGAATCCGCGCAGACCGCGGACGAAGTATTGATAAGCCAGGACATCAGCGGTCAAAGGAATGGCCGACAAAATCTGGTTCTTGCCTGCGGATTGGGTCGTGCTCATGGGCTGCTCCTTCAACGCTCACGCAGCCGATCGGCCACATTAATCGTGCGGTCCCCGGCCACCAGGGGTTCGAGCAGGGCCTCTGTAAAGCCACGCTCCTCTGCCTCGAACCAGGAACGCATCGCCTCCGAACCCGCCTGGCGATCGATGGCCTCGAGATCCACTGCACCGCTTTCCACGAGGGCACGACTCAGGCACTCATTGCGGGCCTTCAGCACGAAAACCTCTGCTGCGAGCCCGACGATCATCCCGATCAGTCTGGAGGTATCGACACCGCTGCCGTAATCGAGCTTGGAAAGCTCGTTCACGAGATCATCGCGCGCGCTCATGGTCGTCGTCCCGAAGTGGCTTGCGAACCAGGAGGGCCCGCGCTCAATTCAACTGAATATTGGCCTCGCGAATGACGCGAGACCACTTGTCGGTATCGACATCGATCAGGCGAGCGACCTCTGCACCGCTGCCTTTGCGGGGTTGCAGTCCCATGCCGGCGATCTGCTGCTGCATATCCTCGCGCCCGACCGCCGCCATCAGGGCCTCTCCCAGCCGTGCTGCAATCGCATCGGGCAATTTCGCCGGGCCGAAGAAGGCGAACCAGCCAAACACCTGGTAGCCGGGAACACCGGCCTCTGCCACCGTCGGCAGCTCAGGCAGAGCCGATGAGCGGGTATCACCCGTCACCGCGAGCGCACGAATCCGTCCAGCCTTGATCTGTGGGATCGAGGTGACATCGCCAAACACGAGTTGGATCTGTCCCCCGATCAGGTCATTGACCGCCGGCACGCCACCCTTGTAGGGTACGTGGGTCATCTGTACGCCGGTCATCGACTTCAGCAATTCGCCCGCAAGGTGGCTTGCCGAAGCGGTCCCATAGGACCCGAAGCTCGCCTTGCCGCCGTTGGCCCTCAGCCAGGCGATCAACTCGGTGACCGAGCGAGCAGGGATGTCATTGTTGACAACGAGAAAAAGCGGCGTCGCGGCGACCATCGCGAGCGGCGTGAAGTCCTTGCGCCCGTCATAGGGCGCGCTGGTAAGCAGCGGATTGAGGACATGCGTGGTCGACGCACCGAGCAGGATGGTGTAGCCGTCGGCGGGTGACTTGGCCGTCGCATCCGAACCAATCCCGCCGTTGCCACCGGGACGATTGTCGATGATCACGGGCTGCTTCAGATCCTCGCTCACCCACTTGCCAATCGCTCGAGCCAGGATGTCCGTCACACCACCCGCCGGATAGGGGACGATCATCTTCACGGGCTTGGACGGAAAGGCTTGCGCCGATGCGGCGAGTGGGCTCGCGAACAGCGCTGCGGCGAGCGACCAGAGAGCAAGCGAGCGGGGCAGTTTCATGGTCGGTGATTCCTCATGTGGGCAGAACTGTTTATTCCGGAGAGCCTGCAGCGACAAAGCGGTCGAGCGCCTTCTCGATTCGACCGCAGGACAGGGCGATCGCCTCGAGGCGCTTCATGCAGTCGCCCACGTGATACTCGTCGCTCATACCCATCCCCCCGTGCAACTGTACCGCCTGGCGGCCCACTCCGGGAAGCGTCTGGATCATCTTGGCCCGTAGCGCCTCAAGCGTTCGTGCATCGGGCATCTGGGCTGCGATGGCTGCGATGCGAGCGACAGTTCGTAGGTCTTCGACGGCGATGAAGAGGTCAACCATCCGGTGCTGCAGCACCTGAAAGCTCGCAAGTTTCGCGCCGAATTGCTCACGCGTCATCAGATACTCGCGCGTGGTCTTGAGCAGGCGGGTACCGATCCCGAGGCTCTCGGCTGCCCAGGCTGCCAGTTGGCGAGCCTCGGCGCGCGCAAGCAACGGCAACGCATCAGCGCCGTCGTCGAGACGCTCAGCCTCGACAAGTTCCACGGCCTCGAATTCGATCTGTGCGGCCCGTCGCCGGTCAAAACACCGAAGCGTCTCGAGCCGCACCCCGGGCCGATCGACTGGCACGAGGAACAGCGCGACACCGCTGGGAGCAAGTTTGCGATCCGCCACCTGGGCACTGACGATCAGCCGCTGAGCGTGCGGTGCGTCGGCGACCAGGACCTTGCGCCCGCTCAGACGCCATCGTCCTGCCTCGGGGAGCGCGCTGGTCGACAGCGCCGCAGGGTCCCGCGGCTCCGGACGCTCCTCATGCGCAAGGGCGATCCGAAGATCGCCAGCGACGATCGCCGGCAGGCAGCCTCGGGCCGCGACAGACGATGATGTTGCAATCAGGTCGGCGCAAACCGCAATCGAACTGGCGATCGGCTCGGTCGCGAGCCCCTGCCCCAGCTGTTCGAGCACCTGCAATAGATCGGCGAATGAGCCACCGTACCCACCGAAGGACTCGGGTATCGATAAGCCCAGCCATCCGAGCTCGGCCATCTGGCGCCAAAGGGCCTCGGAGATGCCAGGGTCGGCATCGACCCGACGACGCCATTCCGGATGAGCATAGTGGTCTGCCACGAAGCGCTCGACCGACTCAGCCAGCATGCGCTGGTCAGCGTTGGGAGATAGATCGGCTACCGTAAACGTCACTTCAGAGCTCCAGAACGCGCCGCGCGATGACAGACTTGAGCACTTCGGTCGCACCGCCATAGATGGTCGAGGCGCGATAGAAGAGATGCTGTTCGACGATGCCACGGTAGTCGTCAAAGCCAACCGGCCACGCCTCTTCACCTGCATCGGAGGGCGCGTACGCGAGCGCCGCGGTTCCCGCGACCTCGACCATCAGCGCGTTCAAGGCCTGGCCGATCTCGGAGCCGCGGATCTTTAGGATCGACACCTCGGCCCCCGGTGCGCGGCCAGCCTCGACCTCGGACATGTATCGCAAGGTGCCGTACTCGAGCATCAGCAGATCAACCTCCAGGGCGGCCACCCGGCGCGCAAAGCCCGGGTCCACCAGCAGAGGCTTGCCACCGTTCAACTCCCGTGAGGCCAGATCCCTGATTCGAGTCAGGCGCTTCTTGGACCGCGGGATGTCGGCGATCAGCAGTCGCTCGTTTTGCAAGAGCGCATTCGAGTAGGTCCAGCCCTGCCCTTCTTCGCCGACCCGATTGGCCTGCGGCACCCGGACATCGTCGAAGAAGACCTCATTGATCGTGTGATTGCCGTCGAGGGTCCGCAACGGCCGCACCGTGAGGCCCGGGGAATCCATGGGAATCAGCAGGAAGGTGATGCCCTGCTGACGCTTACCGCTGCTGTCCGTGCGAACCAGGGCAAACATCATGTTGGCCTCGTGCGCGGTACTGGTCCAGAGCTTGTGCCCGTTGACGCGGTAGTCGCCATCGGCATCAAGGGTGGCACGCGTACGCAGCGACGCCAGATCGGAGCCCGAGTTGCGCTCCGAATAGCCCTGACACCACCAGTGCTCGGCACTGCGGATGCGCGGCAGATAATACCGTCGCTGTTCATCGGTGCCGAAGGCCATGATGATCGGCCCGACCATCGCGAGCCCGTAGGGTGACTGCCGGGGGCAGTCATTCATCAACAACTCTTCGGCAAATATCAGGCGGCGCAGCGGACTCCAGCCGCAACCGCCGTGCTCGACGGGCCAGGCAGGTGCACCGTATCCGGCTTGATCGAGGAGGCGCTGCCAACCGCGATGATCCTCTGGGCTGAACGGAATACGCCGGCGGGATTTCTCACGCAGCTCCGCGGGCAGGGCACGAGCGATGAAGTCACGGATCGTTTGTCGAAAGGCCCGATCCTCTTGAGTCAGCAGCAATTCCATCGAAAGTCCCGGGTCAGGTGATCAGGCAGTCGACCGCATAGGCGCCGACCGGACGCACGATCAGCGGATTGATCTCGATACCGGACACTGCAGCGCCTGGGTCGAGCCTTGACAGTCGGGCGATCACCGTGGCCGCAGCCGCGACATCAGCCGGCGGCTCGCCACGACGGCCTGCGAGTAAGGGAGCGCAGCGCAGTTCGCCGATCATCTCGAGGGCCTGCGCGTGGTCCACCGGAGCGAGCCTCAGCACGCGATCGGCCAGGAGTTCAGCGTGAATCCCGCCGCTCCCGACCATCACCACCCAGCCGAAGACCGGGTCGCGGTGCAGCCCCACGATCAATTCGATACCCGATAGCATCGTTGCGACCAGCACCCCCTGGATCGCGACACCGGCGAGGCGGGGGTTGGCAGGGGGCAACATCGCGTCATAGGCCGCCGCGATCTCAGCCGGGTTGCGCAGCGAGAGCGCGACGCCCCCCTTGTCGGACTTGTGCGGTAAATCCGCAGAGAGGACCTTGAGCGCGACCGGAAAGCCGAGCTGCTGCGCAACGCGAACCGCGGACTCCCGATCCTGGGCCATCTCGCAGGAGACCACCGGTAAGCCCGCACCCCGAAGCAGGTCGAGCGCTTGCGCCTCATTGAGCGGCAAGGGTGGGACCGGAAGCGCCTGCAGCGGATCACCTGCAGAGGTCGCAATCACCCCGCGCCCCAACGCCTGCCGCAGCCGGGCTCCTGCGGCCACAGCCTGGAGCGCACGGTCGGGCTCGTCATAGACAGCGACGCCGGCATCAAGCAGCTGTCGCCGGACTTCCGGCTTGCAGAGCACACAGGCGACCTGCCGAACGTCCGGAAACCGAGCGGCTGCCGCCGACAGCGTCTGAACCATCGCCGGGGCGGCATCGGAGGTCCCCATCCCCGCATAGAAACCCACCACCGCATCGACGTCGCCCTCGTTAGCGAACGTCTCCAGCAGATCGGGGAAAAGTGTCGGGTCATCGAGAATCAGCCCGGTGGTATCGATCGGGTTGTGCACCGGAGCAAAGGTGATCCGCTGGCGCAGGCGGTGCTGGGCAGGCTCAGGAAGTGGCGGCAGTTCCACGCCGCGATGCCACGCTGAATCACTCATCAGCACGCCCGCTCCACCCGACACCGTCACCACGCCGGCCCGCGGGCGCGCCGGTAACGGGCCCGTCGACGCGAGGGTCGCCAGGTCAAACAACTCGTCAAGCGTTCGGGCACGCCACGCGCCATACTGGCGAAACGCCGCCTCGAAAACCGCGTCCTCGCCCGCCATCTGCGCCGTGTGCGATCGCGCGGTCTCGACCCCTGCGGGCGAACTGCCGACCTTGAGGATGATGACTGGTTTGCCGCAGTCGCGAGCCAATGCCAGTGCACGGCAGAGCTTGGCTCCGTCAGCGAAGCCTTCCATGAAACCCACGATGACCCGCGTGGCATCATCAAGCGCCAGCCACTCGAGACAATCGGCGAAATCGATGTCGGCTTCGTTTCCGGTCATAACGCCATAGCTCAGCCTCAGACCCGCCTGCCGCGCTCGGGTGTAGCAAAACGACGCAAAAGCCCCGCTCTGACTGACCAGGCCGATCGATCCCGGCTCGGGCCAGTCCGCTGAGAAAACGGTCGAGAACGTCACATAAGCGCGGCTTGAAACGTTGAAAACGCCCATGCAATTGGGGCCCAGGAGACGCAAGCCTCCATCTCGGGCGATCTCGGCGAGGCGCCGTTGCTCGGCCCGCCCATCATCGCCGACCTCGGCAAAACCGGATCCGAAGACGATGGCTGCACCGACCGAGCGTCTGCAGCAGGCCCGCAGCGCCTCCTCGACCGAGGCGGCTGGCACGGTGATGAGCGCCAGATCGATGGGCTCATCGATCGCCTCGATCGATCGCCAGCTGCGCAGCCCCTGGACCTGATCACGATTCGGGTTGACCGGGTAGATCCGGCCTTTGAAGCCCGCATCCTTGAGGATCTGAACCGGACGTCCACTCACGCGCACGGGATCAGACGAGGCGCCGATGATCGCGATGGAGCGAGGATTGAACAGCGGGTCGAGCGAGGCCCGCCGCGAGGAAGGATGCACGAACCTCTCCCTGTCCGACCCGCACGGGGCAACTCCCAGGCAGGCGATTTTCTGTTTTGGCTTGATCAAACGAGCCTGATGATAGGGAGCTAAACCTGATCCGGCAAGCGACGGCCCCCTCGGACCGGACCGAAGGACCGATTGCAAAGCCAAGGCGGAAGTGCCACCATTTCAAGCCCCCGGACCCTTCCAAGGCATCCTCGATGAGTGCCACAGCCGAGCGCTTTCTGGCGCACCTTGCCGTCGTTCTTTCGCTACCGGACCTGCGCTTCAACCAGGACTCGGTCTGTTGCCTTTTCATCCCCGGCGAGCTGGAGATCCAGATGGAGTGGGTGCCCGATGGAGAACGGCTGATGGTACTGGCCGCGGTGGGTCGCCTGAGCGAGGACCCGACCCATGCGCGCGGCCTGCTGTGGGCCAACTTCCTCTTTGGCGGCACCCGTGGCGAGACTCTCTGCCTCGAGCCCGACGATGATCGCGTGTTCCTGTGCCGAGAGCTGGAGCTCGGAATGTTTCCGGTCGAGCAGGCGATCGAACGCTTCGAGGCGTTCGTCGATACCGCGCGCCAATGGCAGCGCCGACTGGCTGAGGCTAGTCCGGGCGCGCCCATCCAGCCGCCTCAGACCTTCATCAGAGCCTGAACGGAGTCGTACGAGCATGGCGCCCGGCATCGCTCCCAACAAGCTGACCTTCAGTTTCACGGAGGCGGCGACCTTCCGACATGATGGCAAGAAGATCGATCTCGCCAAGGCGACCGACACCCTCGTCGTCAAGGACAAGGACGGCAATGACAAGACGATCAAGGGCTTCCAGTCGGCCAACGGGACCTTTTTTCACCTGAAGACCGGTGCCGACGGCAAGCAGAAGATCCAGGTCTACGGCACGCCCGAGCAGCTCGCGGCCAGCA
>CAZAVT010000048.1:0-1370 GCA_964488395.1 uncultured Burkholderiaceae bacterium
GGGAGGTCCCCCGCAGTATGGATCGATCAGAGAGCCGGCGCCATCGCGCCGAGAAGCAGCAGATGGGCCCCGTCGGTGAATGATTCGTGCAGGATCTTGCCGATCGACAGGCTCGGCCCTTGAGCGCCTGCCTGCCTTCGCAGGGCATTGGCAAGCAGCACCGCCATGATGATGGCAGGCGACTCCATGATCACCAGGGCTACCGCCATGTAGTTGTTGGGCTCGATCCCATTTTGCGAGAGGTATTGCGTCGCGGTGACGAAAGTGACAGCGCTCACCGAACCGTAGGAGGCCGCCACCGCCGCCGCGTCAAAGCCGGCCAGTCGCCCCTTGACGGCCACCAGCAGGCTCAAGGCAATGTCGGCGCTCAATCCGGTGGCCGCGAGGGCAAATCCGCCCTTCAGCCCCAGCGCCATCAACAGATAGAGCGAAAGAAACTTGGCGATCGCAGACGGAATCTCGAGATTGGATTTGACCGAACCCGCAAAGACACCGAAGACGAAGAAGAGGATTGCCGGGTCGAGCAAATTGCTCATGGAGGGCTCCTTGATTTTTGACGGATTGTAGGCAGCCGGATAAATTGGGTAAAATAGATTCTTCATTGTGTTTGTATTTATTTTTTTCAATGCATTTGAGCTTTCGGCAACTACGGCTTTTTCTCGCTCTCGCCGAGACGGGCAGCGTCAGCGAGGCCGCCCGTCGCCTGCACGTCACCCAGCCAACTGCGTCGCAACAGTTGCGAGAGATCACAGACACCGTAGGGCTGCCACTCCATGAGGTCATCTCGCGCAAGGTCCACCTGACCGACCTGGGTCGGGAGCTCGCCCAGACCGCCCGGCGCATCGTTCAGGAGTGGGAGAGTTTTGAGCAGACTCGGGATGCAACCCGCGGCCTTGCCCAGGGGCGGCTGAGGATCGCCGCGGTGAGCACGGCCAAATACTTCATCCCCAGGCTTGTCGGCCAGTTCTGCAAGAAGCATCCCGCAGTCGACGTCTCGCTCGAAATCCTCAATCGCGATGGCGTGGTCGCAAGGCTTCGCGACAACCTTGACGAGCTTTACATCATGTCGATGCCGCCACCGGATCTGGATCTGGACGACCAGATCTTCATGGACAACCCGCTTTACCTGATCGGGCCCGCTGACAGTGCCTATGCCAACCGACGAGCGATTCCGCTTTCCGAGCTCAAGGCAGAGCGGATGATCCTGAGGGAACGGGGTTCAGGCACCCGGATGGCCACCGACCGCTACTTCCAGCAGACTCGTTTTCGCCCGCAGATCTGGTTAGAGCTGGGCAGCAACGAGGCGATCAAGGTGTCTGTCGCCGGCGGGCTGGGCCTTGGCGTGGTGTCGATCCACGCGCTGCGTGGAT
>CAZAVT010000048.1:1380-14420 GCA_964488395.1 uncultured Burkholderiaceae bacterium
TGACGTCAAAGGCTTCCCGATTGAGTCGCGCTGGCACATTGTCCATCCCCGCAACCGGACTCTGTCCCCCATCGCCGCGGCCTTCAAGGAGCAACTCCTCAGCGCGCGCGACACGCTCCAGAGCTGACCCGTCGCCGTTTCTGCGTCTGGAGTGGATGATGATAGCTTTGCGCCTTCGCCCGAAACACCCGAACGCCACGTGACTCTTCGTCCCCCTCCGTCGCTCGACCCCTTGCCCCGCACGCAGGGCGCGGCCGAAACCGTCGGTCGCGATGACCTCCTGCGGGTTGAGCGACTCTGCCGCTCGTTTGGGGCCTTGCGTGCCGTCGACGAGTTGAGCTTCGGAGTCGCGCGCGGGTCGATCACGGGGGTGATCGGCCCCAACGGTGCGGGCAAAACCACCCTGTTCAACACCTTGGCGGGTGCCTTGACCCCGGACTCTGGACGCATTCTGCTGAATGGCGAAAATATCGCAGGCTTGAGGGCGGAGGAGATTTTCCAGCGAGGCGTTGGACGCACCTTCCAGATTCCACGCCCGCTCCGATCGCTGAGCGTTCTGGAAAATCTACTCCTTGCCCCGACCGGTCAGTCCGGGGAACGATTCTGGGCGGCCTGGCTGCGGAGGGACCTGATCCGAACCGAGGAAGCCCGGCACCGCCAAAAGGCCGAGGAGATCCTTCGCTTCACCGGTATGGCCCATCTGTCGGACCAGCCGGCGGGCGTGCTCTCAGGCGGGCAACAAAAGCTACTGGAGCTTGCGAGGATCCTGATGATCGATCCGCAGTTGATCCTGCTCGATGAGCCCGCCGCGGGCGTCAATCCGGCGCTTCTTGAGAGCCTGATGGATCGGATCGTCACGCTTCGTCGGCGCGGCGTGACCTTCCTGCTGATCGAGCACAACATGGATGTCGTGATGCGGCTTTGCGACCCTGTCATCGTCATGGCACAGGGACGACTTCTGATGCAAGGCGATCCCGCGGCAGTCCGGGCCGACCCGCGCGTGATCGATGCCTACCTCGGAGGCGGCATATGACCGAGCGCCTGACTCGCTCGGCGCGCTTGAGCGTCGATGCCATGGTGGCGGGCTATCGGCCTGATCTGCCCATCGTCAGGTCTGTGAGCCTCAGCGTTTCGGCTGGTGAGATCCTGGTGATCCTGGGACCCAATGGTGCCGGTAAGTCGACGCTGGTCAAGGCGATCGCGGGTCACTGCCCCCGCCTGGGCGGTTCACTTCTGCTTGACGACGCCGCGATAGACAGGCTGACCACTCACGAACTCTGCGCATTCGGCATCGGTTATGTGCCGCAGACCGACAACGTGTTCACCTCACTCACGGTCGAGGAGAACCTGCGGGCCGGAGGTCATCAGCTGACGCGGCGGCTCCGGGAAGAGCGACTCGAGCAAGCCTGGCAACGCTTTCCAGAGCTTTCATCCAGGCGCCGCCTACCCGGCCACGCCCTGTCGGGCGGTCAGCGGCAGATGCTCGCGATTGCGAGAGCCTTGATGATGACGCCGCGCGTACTGATGCTCGACGAGCCCAGCGCCGGGCTCTCGCCGCTGATGGTCGGACAGGTGTTTCGCGAGCTGCGCGCGATTGCCGACAGCGGCGTTGCAATCCTGATGGTCGAACAGAATGTCAAGGCTGGCCTGGCGATCGCGGACCGCGGGATCGTCCTGGTCGATGGCCGGATCGCGCTCGAGGCGGGAGCCCTCGAACTTCGTTCAAACCCCGATCTCGGCACCCTGTTTCTGGGTACTCACCGCCCGGACCATGCGGGCGCGCAACCGACGGCCACCGCGGCGCTGACCCATCCATGATTGTTCAAGCGCTCCTCGATGGCGTACTGGCAGGTGCAATCGTCGCACTCGGTGCCATCGGCGTCAGCTTCAGCCTGTCGATCCTGCGCTTTGCAAATTTCTCTCATGGCGATCTGCTCGCCCTCGGCGCCTACTGCGCGCTCGCCGTCGTGCTCGCCGGCACTGGACTCGCCGCCAATCATGCGCTCGCGCAACCCATCGGACCCTTTTCTTTCGGCGCCTGGCTACTGATCGGTCTGGCAGGCGCGCTTTTGCTGACCGTGCTGGTTGCACTCGTCCTCGATCGCTGGGTCTACCTTAGACTGAGAAGCCGCGCAGCCGATCCGCTCACACTGGTCTTTGCGTCCTTTGGGCTCGCCCTGCTGCTGCGAAGCGTGATTCTCGTCGGTTTTGGTCCAGACCCGCATCAGTACAGCCGAGAAATCCAAATGGCGGTGCGGCTCCCCGGCGATCTCCTGGTGCTCCCCGACCAGATCCTGGTGTTCGGACTCACGCTGGCAGTGCTGACCTTGCTCTGGCTGTTTCTTCAGCGCAGCCGTGGCGGTCTTGCGCTGCGCTGCATGGCCGAAAGCCCTGCACTTGCCGCCGTTGCGGGGATCGACCCCTCCGCAGCCGTGCGCCTCACCTGGATCTTGTCGGCGGCACTCGCAGCGCTGGCGGGTGTTCTCTACGGGCTAACCGTTCAGGTTCGACCGGAGATGGGGATCAACTTGCTGTTGCCGCTCTTCACCGCGGCTATTTTGGGGGGCATCGGTAGCCTGCCGGGCGCAGTCGCTGGAGCACTGATCATCAGCGTGAGCGAAAGCCTGCTCGCGCTCGTGCTCCCCGGCACCTATAAGCCGCTGGTGCCCTTCGTGCTGCTGATCATCGTGTTGTACCTGCGACCCCAGGGGCTCTTTAGGCCGGCAGGAACGAGGCACTGATGCTCTCCTACAGTCTCTTTTTCATCACGGTGGCCGGGATTCTCGCGATTGCGACGCTGGGACTCAACCTGCAGTGGGGGGTCGCCGGGCAGTTCAACGCGGGCGTCGCCGGCTTTATCGCAATCGGTGGCTACACCCTCGCGATCGTCACCATGCCCGCCACCGAGCGACTGTTGATCGGCTGGCAGTTGCCCTTTGCACTCGCGCTGCTCCTGAGCCTCGCGGTCACCGGGGTCGTCGCCTTGCTGGTCGGCCTCGCCACCCTGCGCCTGCGCAGCGACTATCTGGCGATTGCCACCTTCGGGATCGGCTCATCGATCCAGGTGCTCGCCAATAATCTCGAGCGCCTGACCGGCGGCTCGAGCGGGCTGGTGGGCGTGCCTCGGCCCTTCGAGGGGCTGGGCGCGCAGGGATTTGCCTGGTCCTACCTGCTGATGACACTCGCGATCCTGGGCATGTGCCTGGCTGCCATGCAGGCGCTGCGCCACTCGCCCTGGGGCCGGGTCCAACGGGCCATGCGCGAGGACGAATCCGTCTGCGCCTCACTTGGCAAGGATGTCGTGCGATTGCGACTCACCAGCTTCGTGCTGGGCTCGATGTTGATGGGGCTGTCCGGCGCGCTTTATACCGGGTTCGTCGGCGCGATCAGTCCCAGTGATTTCATGGCGATCCTGACTTTTCAGGTCTGGGCCATGCTGATCGTCGGCGGCAGCGGTAGCAACGCCGGTGCAATCCTGGGCAGTTTCCTGATTTGGGCCCTGTGGACCCTCTCGGGCGCACTGATCGGGCTCGCAATTGCGCCTCGCTGGCAGGCCCAAGGAGGCGCGCTGCAGTCGATGCTGGTCGGGGGGGTGCTGGTCCTCACGTTGTTGTTGCGCCCTCAGGGCTTGCTCGGACGGCGCGGACGCGCTTGAATGGCTGACGATGCACATCCCTACGCAAGTGTTTTCATGAAAAGGAGCTTTTGAATGCAGATGCTGCGCACGCTGATCATTCCCGCCCTGGCAGCGATGGGGCTGCTCGCGATCTCCGACCACGCTCAAGCCCAGTCGGCCACCTGTCCCAAACTGGGCGGTGTGATTGCTCTCACTGGCGCCCAAGGGGCGGTCGGCAAGGTCATTGCCGATGCCGGCAAGCTCGCCGTCGATCAGATCAACAAGGCAGGCGGGGTCAAGGGTTGCCAGGTCGAGTTCGTTATTCGTGACGACACCAGTCAGCCTTCGGTCGGATTGGATGCGGCCCGCTTCCTGGTCGACGTCCAGAAAGTTCAGGCGATCGTCGGGCTGGTAGGAAGCGGCACGGCATTGTCGGTGGTCAACTCCGTCTCGGTACCCAATCGTATTCCGACAATTGCCTGCTGCGCGGTCACGCCAGCGCTCACGAAAATGGCCGAGGACGGCAAGACGGGCGGGTACTTCTTCCGCACGATCCCGACCGGCCGAAGCATGGCGCTCGCTCATGCCCAGGCCGCAGTCGACAAGGGGTACAAGAACACGGTGATCATGTATATCAACAACGACTTCGGCAACGGCGTGGCACCCGATGCAGGTCGAGCGCTGGCCAAGCTCGGGGGCAAGGTCGCGGGCGTGGTCGCCTATGCCGAGAATCAGCCCTCCTACCGCTCCGAGGTTCAAAAGGCGTTGGCCCTCAAGCCCGACTCGCTGATCCTGATTGGCTTGTCGCAGGACGCCACCGTGGTACTGCGTGACTGGTTTTCGCTGGGCGGCACGCAAAACGTGATTCTGCACAACACGCTGCGTTCCGCTGATGTGCTGAAGGGCATCGGCGAACGATTCCTCGAAAAGGCCGTCGGCATCGATAACGGCCAGGCGAGTGGCGCAGGCGTCGATGCATTCAATGCCGACTTTCAGGCCGCCTACGGCCGGCCTGCGGTCGGCCCCGGCCTGCACACCATGTACGATGCGGCAGCAATCACGTTGCTCGCGATGCAAGCCGCCCCTCGGCTCGATGGCGAATCGATCCGAGACGCCTTGCGGGCGGTGCAGGACCCCCAAGGAGAGATCGTCGGGCCGGGCGTCGAAGGGCTCAAGAAAGGCCTCGAGGCGCTCAAGGCCGGTCGCAAGATTCGCTACGTCGGCGCGACCGGTTCCTTCCGATTTGATCGCAACGGTGATGTGACCGGACCCATGCTGGTTTGGAAGATCCAGGCAGGGCAGATCGTCACGGAGCGGCTGATCGGACTCGAGGAAATGAACGAACTCGAGCGCAAGGCGGGGCTGTGAGGCCGAGCGCGATCGAGCGCATCGAGCTTGCGCCCGGGTATGTGATTTCCCGGGTCGCAAAGGGCAACTGGCAGCTCGCGGCTCGCCACGGCGAGCCCTATGACCCGGACTCGGCGATCGAGGACATGCGCCGGTTCGTCGAGGCGGGCATCAACGCCTTCGACTGTGCCGATCATTACGTCGGTGTCGAGGACCTGATTGGGCTTTTCCGTCGCCGCCACCCGCATCTCGCGCGTGAACTGCGGATTTCGACCAAGTACACGCCTGATCTCGAGCTCTTGCCGGTCCTGACTCGCCGACATGTCGAAGAGGCGGTCGACACCTCGATCCGGCGATTGGGCGTCGAGCGCCTGGACCTGGTCCAGTTCCACTGGTGGGACTACGCCATTCCTGGATGCACACAGGCGTTGCTGTGGCTTCAGGAACTACAGCGGGCAGGCAAGGTCGCCCACATCGGTACCACCAACTTCGATGTCGCTCATCTGCGCAGCATCACTGAGGCGGGTGTGAGGCTGCTCACGCATCAGCTGCAGTACTCGCTGATCGACCTGCGGCCCGAGCGCGGTATGGTGCAATTTTGCCGAGAGCAGGGCATCCATCTGCTCTGCTACGGCACGGTCGCGGGCGGATTTCTCTCCAACCGCTGGCTCGGGGCTGCCGATCCGCCACAGCCTTACCCGAATCGTTCGTTGGTCAAATACCGCCTGATGGTTGAGGAATATGGTGGCTGGGCAAGGTTTCAGGATCTGCTGCAACAAGTCGACTCAATCGCCCGCAAGCACGGCACCGGGATCGCAGCAGTCGCGGCCCGCTGGGTGCTCGACAAGACGCAGGTTGCCGCGGCGTTGGTGGGCGCGAGAGACGCGCGTCATCTCGATGAAACGCTGGATATCTTCAGGATCGGCCTCGACGATGCAGACCGCATCGTGCTCGACAGGCTCGCAGCGGCCTCCGCCGGTCCGCCCGGTGACTGCTATGCGGTCGAGCGCGATCCGGCGAGCATCCACAAGCGGATCATGCAGATGAACCAAAACACCCGTGGCGCGCCCTCGTCGATGCTGATGTCGCCCGACCTGAGAGAACTGCGCGGATGAAGGAGAACCCCATGACCAGCCCGCAGCAAGTCCCTGACCACGATCTGTTCGAACTCTACGATCTACGAGTCGAAGTCGTCGAATCGGACCGGCCCTTCGTGATGCACGTGAAAAAGGGCGATTACTTCGACGTCATCGGTGGCCGAGTGGTGTTTCCCAAAGACCGACCAGAATTCTCCCTTTACGGGCTGCTCGCCGTGCTGCCGTTCATTCCGGCCAAGCAGCGACCAACCCACCCGAACGACTGGATGACCTCGGACTGCCTGATTGCCGCAACCGACCCCGCTTGTGGCGCACGATTCAGGATCACACGACTCGAAAAGCGCTCGCTGCATCACGCCGACTACAGTGTCGTGCCGCTGGGTGAGACCAACGCGTGAGCCTGGGGCGGCGCCTGGGCCTGATCGGCTGCGGGCGGATCGGCTCTCACCTGGTCGCGGCCTGCCGCTCAGGACAGCTCCCCGGCTGGGAACTCGTCGGCGTGCTGGTCCGGCACCCGCGCTCGCCTGAGGATGACTGCTTCACGACCGACCCCGAGGCACTGTGGCAAAGGCGGCCCGATCTGATCGTTGAGTGCGCCGGCCCAGAGGTTCTCCGAATGTTTGGTGCCGCGGCCCTGCGGGCGGCCGACACCTGGACCATCAGTGCCAGTGCGCTCGCCGATCCGCACTTGCTGTCCGAGCTCGAGACGGTCGGGCGCGAAAGCGGACATCGGCTGCGAGTCATGTCGGGCGCGATCGCCGGACTCGACGGTCTCTCTGCAATCACCGCAGGGGGCAAGGCCCAGTTGACCCTCCGCATCGACGTACCACCAGGCCCGGGACCGGCCGCGACACTTTTCAGCGGGCAGGTGCGCCAAGCAGCAAGACTCTTTCCCAACCAGGTCAACGTCGCGGTGGCCGCAGCACTCGCGGGACCAGGCCTCGATGACAGTCATATCGAAGTCCGGCATCCTGGCCCCGTCGCACGTCATACCTTGCAATGGAGCGCAACGGGCCGCACCGGAACGCTTCGCGTGGCGATCGAACCGGACCTTAGCCAAGGGCTGCACCCGGTCTCGGTGGCCATCATCGCCGCACTCCGACAAGCGGATCAGGTCGTCTGGGTCGGCTGAGATCCCGTCCTGACCCACCCGCGGCACGGAAACTTGCTAAAGGCCGAGGTAGGCCTCCCGAACTCTCGGATCATGGAGCAGTTGCTCCCCCGTGCCTCGCAGGGCCACCCGCCCGTTTTCGAGGACACAGGCGCTACCCGCGATCCGCAAGGACGCTGCCACATTCTGCTCAACCAGAATGATCGTCATACCGTGCTCATGAAGCTGGACGATGGTCTGAAAGACCTCCTGAACGATCGCGGGTGCGAGCCCGAGCGAAGGCTCGTCGAACATGATGAGGCGAGGCGCGCCCATCAGGCATCGACCAATTGCGAGCATCTGCTGCTCGCCGCCCGAGAGTGTCCCGGCCGCCTGAGTGCTGCGCTGCGCGAGCTTCGGAAACATCCCAAAAACTGTATCGAGCATCGCCCGAGCACCGGCCCGCGCACGCGGCAGTAATCCTGCGACTTCGAGATTTTCTCGAACGCTCATGCTGGGGAAAATCTGTCGACCCTCAGCGACCTGACCGACGCCGAGATTGCAGATCGAGGCGCTCGAGCGTCCCGCGATCTCCTCGCCCGCGAACCGCACCGAGCCCGCACAAATCGGCAAGAGCCCGGCGATTGCACGGATCAGCGAGGTCTTTCCGGCACCATTGGCACCAACGATTGCGAGGATCTCACCTTGATCGATGGAGATCGATACCTCGTCGAGGGCTTGGGCATCGCCATAAAAGACGCACAACCCATCAACCGCGAGGAGCGGCGCCGTCATTCGAGAGCTCCGGCGCCCAAATAACTCTCCAGAACGCGTGGATGACGCGTGACCTCCCCCGGAGTGCCCGATGCGATGATCTCGCCGTGATGAAGCACGTAGACTCGGGCTGCCAGCGCCATCACGGCGCGCATCACATGCTCGATCAACAGGATCGTGATACCGCGCTCTCGATTCAGATCCCGGAACGCGGCGACTAACTTGTCAGTCTCCGTGGGCCGAAGACCCGCCATCACCTCGTCGAGTAACAGCAGGCGGGGCTGTGTGGCAAGCGCCCGGGCAACCTCCAGACGTTTCCTGTCGGGCAACGTCAGACTCGCCGCCAACCGGTTCGACAAATGGGACATGCCCAACGCGGCGAGCGCATCACGCGCGCGCTGTCGAGCCATCGACGCATCGCGAATGCCACGAAAGCCACCGACCATTGCGTTTTCGAGGACGGTCATGTCGGCAAACGGCTTGACGATCTGGAAGGTGCGGCCGATACCGATCGCGCAGATCTGGTCCGGACGCAGCCCGTCGATGCGCTGCCCTGCAAAGCATACCTGCCCCTCATCGGGCCCAAGCGCGCCGGCAATCACATTGAAGAGTGTGGTCTTACCCGCTCCGTTGGGACCGATCAGGGCGACGATTTCGCCTTCGTCCACTCGAAGCGACGCGCCTGCGAGTGCTCGCAGACCGCGAAAACGCTTCCCGACGCCAGAGACCTCAAGCAGACTCACTGCGTTTTCCTGATGGCGACGCAACGACCGCATCCTGATGCTCACGCGGGCGCTGCGCCTCATCCTGACCGGGACGACCAGGCGCCTGCGGCTCGGACGGGCCTGAGTCCGGAGCGCCAAGCCCGAGCCGACGCGCCAGGACTGGCCACACACCGTGTGGCATGAAAACGATGGTCAGACCCAGGGCTAGACCATAGAAAATCTGCTTGATGCCGGGTAACTGCCAGCCCAGTAAATCCAGCGCTTCGGTGAGCCCCTCTGAGAGCATCGTGAGCAGGATGGCGCCAAGGACAGGCCCGAACAGGGTACCCACCCCTCCGATGATGGGCGCAAGAATGATCTCAATCGAGCGGCCCATATTGAAGATTTGTTCGGGAAAGAGATTGTTGTAGTAGAAGGCGAAAAACACACCTGCAAGGCCGGTGAGCGCTGCCGAGATCTGGATCGCGTAAAGCTTGTATCGAAAGGTATTGATCCCCGAGGCGCTCGCGGCCTCTTCGCCATCCCTGATCGCCCTGAAGTAATAACCCAGGCGACTGCTGAGCAGCCAGGCCGACAGCGCAAAGGCACTTGTCGTCAGGCCCAAGGCCAGGTAGTAGAACATCATCGGATGACCGCGAAGGTTGACCAGATCAACCACGTCCTGCTGCTCGACTTTGAGGAAAAAACCGCCAGACGCTCCCACCCACTGAAAGTGGTCAAAGCCGATTCGCGTGAACTCGGCGAACGCAATCGTCAGCAATGCAAAGTAGGTCCCCGAAATCCCGAATCGAAACGCGAGCCAGCCGATCACGGTGGCTGCAGCGACACAGACCAGGACTGCGGCGAGCATACCGAGCCATGGGACCACACCGAAATGCTGATAGAGAGCAGCGGCCGTGTAAGCGCCCAGGCCGACGTAGAGTGCGTGACCAAGGGATAACTGGCCGGCAAAGCCCATCATGATGTTCCACGCCTGGCCAACAAAGGCGAAGTAAAGCACCAGGATCAGCACCGAAAGCGCATATCGATCGAGCCAGACGGGCGCGATCAGGAGGACCAACAGCAGGAGCGCCAGCGCAAGCCTCACGCGAGAGTTCCTCACGAGCGCCTCGCGAACAAGCCCTGCGGCCGCAGGGCGAGCACCACGATCAGCAGGCCAAAGGACACCATGCTCTTGGCAGACGGTGTGATGATCAGACCAGCTGTCGCCTCGGCCACTCCGATCAGTACGCCGCCTGCGAGCGCACCAGGCATCGAGCCCAGTCCGCCAATGATGACGATCACAAAAGCGAGCAGGGTGTAGGCTGGCCCCGAGTTTGGCGTCACATCGAACATCAGCGTGAGGAGGCAGCCCGCCACGGCGACGCAGGCCGTACCCAGACCGAAGGTCAGCGCGTACAGGTGGCGGACGTCCAGACCGATCACCTGAGCACCGAGCAAATTGTCGGCACAGGCCCGAATCGCCTTACCGAACCCGCTATACCGGAAAATCGCGAACAGGATGGCGCATGCGATCAGCGAAACTCCTGCACAGATGATGCGTACCTTGTCGATAATCAGGGGGCCCACCTCATAAGACTCCAGCGCGTAGTCGACCTGCACGTTGCGCGCGTCCGGACCGAACGCGATCAGCAGCCCGTTCACAAGGATGAGCGCGATCGCAAGCAGGAGCATGAACTGGGCGTGCTCGGGTCGGTCGATGAAAGGGTTGATCAGACCACGCTGCAACCCATAGCCAAGCGCAAAGAAGACAAGTGCTGCAGGGACCAACGTGAGCAGCGGATCAACGCCTGAGCTTGCGAAGAGAAACACCACGCCATACATGGCGAGCGCCATCAGCTCCCCATGGGCAAAGTTGACGATCCGAACCACGCCATAGATGACCGAGAGGCCCAGGGCCATCAACCCGTAGACCAACCCGGTCAGCAGACCCGAAATCAGGACATTGGCAATGCTGTCGAGGGGCATGGCAACGCTTCACAAGCCGCGGCCGGGCGAGCCGCGGCATTGTGGATCAGGCTCGCCTGTCCCAGGCAGGGACCGGGAAGACCGGCGCCATCTCACCCGCCGCAGAGGGCAACACGACGGTCGGCCTCAGATTGCGGTTCTGGATGCAGGCCGAGGCGATCTCATTGTTTTGTCCTTTGGCGTCGAACTGGATCGGCCCGCCCAGCATCATCCGCTCCGTAATCCGGGTCGCCCGCATCGCGTCCGCAAGACGGGTGCCATCGGTCGATCCCGCCCGCTTGAACGCGTCGGCCACCACCATCATGGCCTCGAAGGTAAAGCCGACGTTCAGCGCGTGGAACATCAAGCGATCTTTGGGGAAGCGCTCGTTGAAAGCGGTCTCAACCTCTCGGGTGAGCTTAGCCTTGGGGTCATACCAGGGAATATTGGAAATTGCATATTCGGAGTAACGACCCAAAGCGCGATAGAAAGGCTCTTCGTACATGCCCGGCGATCCAGGGCTCAGAAGCCCCATCGGGTTCCACCGCTGCTTGACCATCTCGCGCACCAGCAGGATCGAGTCATTGAGCCGGCACACCAGCAGCACAAAATCGGCACGACTCGCCTTGGCTTTTGCCACCTCCACCGAGAGATCGCGCGCCGCCGGATCGTAGCCGATGGTCTCGACAACCTTGAAAGGCAGGAAATCGAGCTTGGGCAGGATTGCGTCGATCGCGCGCTTGTTGGCCATCCCGAAGGTGTCGTTCACGTGCATGAACACCGCCGATCGAGGGGCCGTGCTCGTGGCCTGGAAGAGGTCACGGAACAACGCGAGGCCGTTCTGGATCAGGTCGACTGAGGTCGGAAAGTTGCGGAACACAAAACGATAGCCCTGCTCCGTGATCTGGGGCGCTGCGGCCACGTTGATCACAAAGGGGATCCGACGCTGCTCGGCCACCTGGGCAATCGCCGCAGCTGCGCCAGAGTCAAACGGACCGACCAGCACCTGCGCGCCATCGGAGATGAGTCGCTCGGCTCGAGCGCGGGCTGTGTCGACGTTGGACTCGATGTCGGCATTCATCAGCTCGACTTCAACGCCGTAGATCCGCCTCAACAGATCAGGCGCGATATCGGCCCCACGTTGGCAAGACTGACCCAACTGGGCCAGCACCCCGGAGCGCGGCAACAGCACGCCCACCCGGATGCGGTTTGACTGAGCCCGGACGATAGCCGGAGCAAACAGACCTGCAGTACCGGCTGCAAACGACCCAGCAGCCAGTCGGGTGAAGCTTCTGCGCTGATTCGTATTCATCATCTCCCCCCTGATTTTTTGGCGACGTCTCGAAAAACCGGACCGCTCAGCCCCAGACCCGTCGCGCGGTCTCGAGCATCGCGTCGATCTTACGCCACTGCTCGTCCTCGGTGAGGAAGTTGCCACCAATGCCCGAGGCAAAGCCGCACTGTGGACTGAGCGCGAGTTGATCAAGCGGGACGAAGCGAGCGGCCTCATCGATCCGACGTCTCAGTTCATCGATGGTCTCGACCCGTCCGGACTTGGTGGTGATGAGGCCCAGAACCACAACGGGCCCGGCCGAACCCCGCGGCACAAAACGCAGCGGCTCGAACCCACCCGCGCGGGCTGTGTCGTATTCGAGGAGCAGACGATCGAAGCGCAGGCCGCCAAACACTCGCTCGGCGATCCCGTCGTAACTTCCCTCGCGATGCCACATGCTCGCCCGGTTGCCCCTGCAGATGTGCAGCCCTGTCACGACCTTGCCTGACAAGCCTGCGATCACGCGATTGTCGGCAGCGATCGCACGCTCGAGATTGGCGAGCGGATTTTCGCCCCGCGCGCGCAGCCGCTCCAGGGTGGGTGGGTCGACGTATCCGGTAAAGCTCGGTTCGTCGATTTGCACATAACGGCAACCAGCCTCCGCCAATTGACCCAGCATCTGCGACTGGATGGCGACCACATCGGCAAGCAACGAATCGACGTCCCTGTAGTAAGGAGCAGAGCGCTCGATGTCGCACATTTGCGCGACTCGGTCAGGCCCCATCAACATCGCCTTGACCGGAGCTGCGCAGACTGACTGGGCGAAGCGAAATTCAGCCAAGGGGAAGTTGTCGATGAGGCGCAGTCGCGCCGTCGCCGGTGCTCGAAAACTGACCACCGCATCCTCGCCTCGGCTCTGCGGCGACTCACCGGGCAGCAGCAGATCGGGATTCGCCAGGAAGCCTTTCCAGGAACCCGTCCAGAGGTCCCAGCCTTCGACCTCGGAGAAACTGACCTGCCAGTTGAGGCGGCGATACTCACCGTCGGAGACAACGGGCAAGCCCACCCGAGCCTGCCGCTCAATCACCGCTCGAATCGCGCTGTCTTGTTCAGCAATCAGGCTCGCCCGATCGATTTCGCCCACCGCGAAGCGGCGAAACGCCTGCTTGAG